>CADBTE010000223.1 GCA_902797455.1 uncultured Planctomycetota bacterium
GAAGATGCACCAAACCCCTCATCCGCTTTGGAGCGACTATCAGTGGCCGCTTCCCGCGGAAATCGACGATCTCCAGACGGTTCTCGATCCGGCCGGATTGAAGGACCTGACCGATCTGATGGACGAGAATAAAAATCTCCGCTGGGAAGTCCCCGAGGGCCAGTGGCTTGTCTTCTGGACCGGCATGGTGCCGACCGGCGCCAAAAACGCCCCGGCTGTCCCTGAAGCGACCGGTTACGAGACCGATAAGATGAGTCGGGAACATATCTTCCATCATTTCGACTCGATGATGGGAGAGATTCTCCGCCGCATTCCCGAAGAAGACCGCAAGTCCTTGCGTGTCGTCGTTCAAGACAGTTACGAGGTCGGAGGGCAGAATTTTACCGACGGGATGCTCCGTGATTTCGCCGCCCGATACGGTTACGACCCGACGCCGTTCCTCCCCGCTTGGTTTGGTTACGTGGTCGGCGACGTAAAGACAACGGAGCGTTTCCTCTGGGATTTGCGCCGCTATATCGCCGATGAGGTCGCCTACAGCTACGTCGGCGGCCTGCGCGATATCTCCAACGAATATGGCCTGACGACCTGGCTGGAATGCTATGGCCATTGGGGGTTCCCGGGTGAGTTCCTCCTTTATGGGGGGCAATCCGACGAAGTCGCCGGAGAATTTTGGAGTGAGGGGACCTTGGGTGATATCGAGAACCGGATCGCTTCCTCCTGCGGCCACATCTACGGCAAGCGCCGAATCTGGTCCGAGTCGGATACCTGTGGGGGAAACCCGTTCGGACGCAGCCCGATTGATATGAAGATCCGAACCGATCGTTTCTTCAGTGAGGGGATCAACCAGTCGCTCCTGCATTTGTATATCCAGCAGCCCGATGAGCGTCTTCCCGGGATGAATGCCTGGTTTGGCAATGAGTTCAATCGCCATAACACTTGGTTCTCCCAGCTGGATCTGTTCATCACCTATCTGAAACGGTGCAACTACCTTCTCCAGCAGGGGATCAATGTCGCCGATGTCGCCTACTTTATCGGTGAGGACACCCCTAAGATGACCGGCGCGGTTGATCCGCCGCTTCCCGCGGGGTACCAGTATGACTTTATCAATGCCGAAGTCCTCGAGCATTCCGCCTTTGTCCGAGACGGAATGATTACCCTCCCGCACGGGACACAGTACGCGGTCTTGGTTCTTCCCAAACTCGATACGATGCGTCCGGAACTTCTTAAGAAAATCGAGCAGCTCATTCAAGATGGCGCCACGGTCATCGGTCCGGCTCCCGTTCGCTCGCCAAGCAATCAGAATCAGCCCGCCGCCGATGAGCAGGTTCGCCAGATCGCCGAGCGCCTTTGGAAGGGGATCGACGGAAAGAATGTTTTGGGGAAGACTTACGGCAAAGGATTCCTGGGAGTCGGTACGCTCGATACGGTCTTAGATCTGGTCACCGATGGGCCGGACTGCCGCTTCGACGCGTCGCTGCCGCTGGTCTACTGCCATCGGACGCTGGACCACGCGCAGATCTACTTCCTGGCCAATCAAAGCACCGACCCGATCGACGCCTCGGTATCGTTCCGCTGCGGCGAGGGGGTTCCGAGTTTCTGGGATCCCACGACCGGAAGGATCAAGCCGGTCGTTGGCTGGAAGGCGGCCGAGGGTCGAACCGAGGTTCCCGTGAAGCTCGCGCCGCGGGAGTCGACCTTTATCCTGTTTGATGCCGAGGATCCGACCGCGGCCGACCAAGCCGCCGCCGGTGAAGAAGCCGCCGATGAGGTTCTTCTTTCACTCGACAGCGGCTGGACGGTGACCTTCGATAGTGGTGAGGTCGCCCGCGGTCCCAAAGAGCCGGTCGCGTTTGACTCGCTGATCGATTGGACACTCTCGCAGGACCCGGCCGTGAAGTTCTACAGCGGCACGGCCAGCTACGCGAAGAGCTTCACCCTGCCGAAATCCGACAAGCGGGTGATCCTCTCGCTGGGGAAGGTCGCCGAGATGGCGAAGGTCTACGTCAATGATCAGTACGTCGGCGGAGTCTGGACCGATCCGTACGAACTGGATGTGACCGACGCCGTGAGGGAGGGGAGCAACAGCATCCGGATCGACGTCGTCAATACTTGGGTGAACCGCCTCATCGGCGACGCGGCTCTCCCCGAGGAACAGCGCAAGACCTGGGCACCAGTTAACAACTACACCCCCGAATCTCCGCTGAAGAGTTCCGGCCTGCTCGGTCCGGTCGAGATCAAAGCGCGCAGGTAACAGGGAGGCCTTTAGAGGTAATCAGACAAAAAAACCGGTCCCAGGGGACCGGTTTTTTTGTTCGCTTCGCTCTTGGTCGTTTACCGCTTAATCGATTCGACCCCCTCATGAGTCGGTTCGACAACAGCGATGGTTCCGTCGGGATTGAAGCGCATCTGGTCGATACAAACCTCACGATCCCAGGTGCCGTCCGCCCGGGGGGTGACGAGCCGATGGTAGAAGATCAGCCAGCGGTCGGTCCCCGGGAGTTTGACCACCGAGTGGTGGCCCGGTCCTAAAATGTTCTTCTCGGGCCGCTTGGAGAGGATGATATTATTCTCTGGGATCCGATACGGACCGGTGGGGCTGTCGCTCATCGCGTAGAGGACACGGTACTCGGGCGACCAGGTAGGGTTCTGGGACCAAGTGAGGTAGTAAATACCGTCGCGCTCAAACACATGGGCACCCTCGAAGAACCCCGGGACATCCAAAAGACGGACCGTTTCCGGCTTGAAGGAAATAAAGTCATCGGCCAGCTCGCCGACCGCCAGATAACTGTTCCCCCAGAAAAGATAGGTTTTTCCATCCTTCGGGTCGGTGAACACGTCCGGATCGATCTGAACCCCGCGGGCTCCTTCGGGGGGCGTCGGAATGAAGCAGCGCCCCGAATCGACGAAGGGACCGGTGGGGGAATCGCCGACAGCCACACCGATCTTTTCTTCCGCGCAGAAGTAGAAGAAGTATCGATACTGACCGTCGATCTTCGTCTCGAGAATCGACGGCGCCCAGGCCTTGGAAGAGGCCCAAGAGACGTCTTTCAGATCCAGGACCGCCCCTTCATCCTGCCAATGAACCAAATCATCGGAGGAGAAGACCTTGAATTGATCTTTGATGGTCGTCGGGTAGATGTAAAATTTTCCCGTGTTCTCGGAAAGCAGAATTTCCGGGTCGGCGGCGACTCCAGGAAGAATCGGATTTTTTGCCGAAAGGGGAAGAGCCGCCGCGAAAAACGCGGCCAGCACGGTGATGGTGGTGGGAAAACGCATAGTCTCTCCTTAAAAGTTTGGGGATACTGTCTGACAGCGAACAGAACAATCCCTGGTGGAAACGGGGGGAAGGAACCGAACTTACTTGCGATCGGCCTGAAGCTCGTAGGCGGGGAGGGTCTTTTCGGCATAGATCTCCGCGAAACGGGTCAGACGGGCACGCCCGTTCTCCATGGGGAGGGTAACGGCATCTTGCCCGACCAGCGGGGACGCGTAACGGATGAAGTCATCGGTAACGTCGTTCCCACTGGGGCAGATCCATTCTTTCGGGAAGGTCCGCTCGCTGTTGGCGACCAGTTCCAACGGAACACGATCGTACCGGACGGCGTAGATCGGCCCGCTTTGACGCAGGATGGTTGACATATACCCACCCTGGCCCGTGGCAGCCAGTTCCACCGCCTTTTGGCCAAGTCGGTACGCCTCATCCAAGTCGACCGCCGAGACGTATGCCATCGAGTGACGCTGGTCGGTTCCGGCGACGTTGCAGCGCGCCGCTCCTTTGACCGCCAGACCGGTCTGATTGAGGTAATTGACCACCGTCTGAGCGACGGTAATCTTGCTCGCCCCAAAGTGGGTATGCCCGAACGAGTCTTTCACCGCCCCAACGTCGCCGACGTTGAACCCCTCGCTGACGATAACCACAGCCCGGCCGCGGCGCCGCAGAAGGTCGTTCACCTGTTGGCCGAGTTCTTCGAGGGTGACGGGGGACTCGGCCATATAGATGAGCAGAGGCATCTCACGCGCGGGGTCGGCCAGCCGCGCGGCGGCGGGAATGAAGCCGATTTTACGTCCCATTGCCTGGAGAACCAAAACCGGGTCGGCCGGCGAGGAACCTTTGTTCTCTTCGTTGGCGTACTGAACGGTCTGCATCCAGTAACGCGCGGTCGAACCGTAACCGGGGGTATGGTCGATTAATTGGAACTGAGCGTCCCCGACGTCGTTATCGATTGTTTTGGGAACACCGACCGCCTGCAGTTCCAGGCCGCGTTCGGCGGCGAGCTGGGCGATCTTGTTGGCGGTGTCCATCGAGTCGTTTCCTCCGTTGTAGAGGAAATACCCCACGTTATGGGCCTTGAATACTTCGACCACTCGCTCAAAATCTTCGTTTTGGTGACTCTTGAGCTTGTAGCGGCAGGTTCCGATACTTCCCGCCACGGGTGTATAGCGCAAAAGCGCGATCTCTTCCTCGTCTTGGGCCGACAGATCGAGGAGTTCCTCTTTGAGTACCCCCTCAATACCGTGAACGGCACCGTAGACGGTACCGATGTTGTCAAAACAGCGGGCAGCGTCGATCACGCCGCGCAGCGAGCTGTTGATCACGCAGGTTGGTCCGCCGCTTTGGGCGACCACCAGATTTTTTTTCTCCATTTTTTCCTCGTCCGTTTAACCACAGCGATTCTTTCTTCAGGCAGGATTCCCCCGAAAGGGAAATTTCCCCCGCCGCTGATTTTACCCGGCACCGTCACAATCCGCAAGTTTTCTTCCGGGGATTGGTCTTTACAGGAGGTCCGTTATTTGAAATAATTTTGGCTAAAGGGCCTTTAATTAAGGAAGAAGGGCCTAATCGGAAACAGCGGACCAAAGCGCGCGGGGAGACTCAAGATGGGTATTCGGTTCTACTGTCCCCAGGGACACAAGCTTAACGTGAAGGCCGAGCTGGCGGGAAAAACCGGCTTTTGTCCCGAGTGCGGCGCCCGTGTTCAGATTCCTCTTCAAAGCACGCGCGAATCGTCCCACAAGCATCATCCCTCTTCCGATCCCCAGCCGCAGGAACCGGCTGCGGCCGCCGATCCTCCCGCTTTGGCCGATGAGGCCCCTGCTGTCGTTCCTCCGCCGGTCAGTCCGCCCGTGCAGGTGCCGCCGGCCGACGCGCCGGCGGCGGAGTGGTACCTCAACAGCGGGGAACAACAGAATTACGGTCCGGTCTCGGAAGAGGTGATCGCCGATTGGGTCAAAGAACGTCGGATCGGTCCGACGATGCTCCTTTGGCGCCAGGGCTGGGAATCGTGGCGTGAAGCTCGGACGGTTTTTCCGGAGATTGACGCGATGTTCCCCCCCGCCGCGCCGAAAGCGGTTCCCCCGGCTGGGCCCGCGAGCGTCGGCGTGAACGATGACCGCCCCGGCGGCAATAGTGCCGGCGGTACCCCCGAGTTTTCTTTGGGGCAGGCCGCTTTGGAGGAAGAAAACGAACTGCGGCGCCGTCGTCAGCGCGCGGAAAAGCAGCGCAAAAAGCAGATCCGGGATATTGTTCTGGTGATCGGCCTTTTGGCGGCGATCGCCTTCTTGGTCATCGTTTTGGTGCTGATCCTCCGAGGCCAGGGGAATTTGCCCAAACCGGCGGAAGACGCCTCCCCGGCGATCATCGCTCAGCCGGAGCTTTCCGCCCCTGTCATGCCGGCGAACGATTCTCAAGGGGATGAAGATCAATCAAACGGCGCGGACAAATGATGACGGTTTTTAACCGTTTTTGACTCAGCCGGCTGCCGCTTGGTTTTTTCTCGGGGCACGGGGGGGCTAATTTTTTCGTTCCCCAAAGGCAAGGCGGAGGTTCTTGATCTCCATCGAGGCCCGGAAGGTACCGGGAACTTCCCAGCCGATATTAAAGTGAACCACAGCCAGATCGGAAATCTCTGTCTGTGTCAGGAATCCGCGTTCTTTCGCCTGATCCAGTGCCTCTTTTAGTTTTGTGGTCAGATCGATTTCTCCGTGGCACCATTGGCCGTCGTACGGATTGTCTCCCCCGTAGATCGATTCGTAGGCGTCTTCTCCCCCGAGCGTATAGATGAGCTTCCCCGTTCCGAGGACTTCCGGGTTGCCGTCCAGGGCGCAGTAGGGGGAGAGTACCCGATAGCGGGCATCGAAGATCGGGATGCCGAGCCAGATGAAATCGTTCTGATCGGGGGAACCCTTCCGGACGTTTTTCACGATGAAGTAGGCGGTCGTCTGGGCGGTGTGAAGCGATTTGTCATACTCCTCGGAAGTCATGCGGTTTTCCCAGGAATCGATTTTGACGTCGAACGAGAAAACCAATGATCGGTTATCGAGCCCGGCGAAACGATCGGCCGGAAACGATTGGACCAGGAGCAGATGCGGCCACGGTTCATTGAGACGGCGCGGCCGGTCGTATTGCCGATCGGTCCAGACCGAAAGCCGGAGAATTCTTTCGCCGTCCGCATCCCGCAGGGCGATTTCCTCCCCGTCCGTACGATGAACCAGCCAGCCGTTTTCCTCTTGGAGTGGTGCTTCGGCGATGTCATAGCGGGTGTAGTGCGGCGCGAGAATCCAGGCGGGATCGCCGGTGCCGCTGTTCTCCTCGGCGTGGTTATCGCCGTCAAAGAAGATGTTTCCCAGCCGCCGGGGCGGTTCTTTGACTTGGAGGATCGGCTCCACGGTAAAACCGCGGTGAAAGTCGGCATCGGGCAGTTGGTTTTCGGCGGCCGGGGCAGCCGGAGAAAGAAAGAAAACGGCCGCTGCAAGCTCGAGAAAGACAGTCACTGGTATTTTAAAAGACACAGGCATGGGGAGGAATCGTTAACTAAGGTTGGCGGGGGACGAATCAAGCCGCGCGAGCAGTTCCCGAATCGTCCGCCCGAGGGTTGGATGAACCCAGTCCGCAGCGACTTCCGCGGCGGGTTCCAGAACAAAACGACGCTGGTTCATCAGTGGGTGGGGGACGGTGAGACGTTCGACAGAGATGACCTTATCATCGTAAAGAAGCAGATCCAAATCGAGTGTTCTCGGTCCCCAGTGAACAAGCCGGACTCGGCCGAATCGCTGTTCGATCTCAAGAAGGAGATCGAGCAGAGAAAGCGGTTCCAGGCAGGTCTGAAGAACGCCGACAGCGTTGAGAAAATCGGGTTGGACGATATCGCTCACCGCGGGGTACTCACGCAGCGAACTTAAACAGACGGTCTGTACCCCCTCGGCGCGGCCGAGGGTTTCCCACGCGGCGAAAATCGTCTTTTCACGATCCCCGAGATTGGCTCCCAAGGCGACCAGTCCCCGATGTTCCAACTTACGGCCTTTGACTTATTGGGTGGGAAAAAACGTCCGCGGTGATTGCGGCGATTTTTCACGCTGTGTCCGGAAACGGGGGAAATTTCCCTACTGGGAATGATTATCTTTCCCTATAATATCTATGTCAAGCATTGTATCGAAGGAGCCGAATCCGCCATGCAGCAAGCGATCAACCGTTCTGAACGTCTCTCGGAGCTTGTCGGCCGTTTGGCCGGGACGCCGTCGTACTTGTGTGGCCGTGAAATATTAAAACGCGGCGGCTGCGTTACCTTCGATCGCTTGGTCGGTGATTCCTTTCTCCTTTTGGCCGCCGCCTTGGCGGAAGATTCCCAATTGGCCGAGCCGACCCCAACACGCAAAACCGCCGGCGGCCGGCCCGCGATGCTGATCATCGCCGATGGAACCTCCGAGGTCGATCGCGTGGTCGACGAGCTCCCCCTCTTCACCGATATTCCGATCGTCTCTTTTCCCGCGCTCCCCGATCAATTCCTGATCGAAGAAGGGGAGGAATCGACCGAAATCTCCCTGGCGGCCGAACGCCTGTTCGGTCAGCGGCTGCGCGCGATCAAGACACTTCTGCGCGGAGGCCGGTCCGATACCGATTCCGAAGCGATTCTTGTCACGACGCCGATGGCCTTAGCCCAGCCGATCCCATCGCCGGAGGAGATTGTCTCACGGACACGCCTTCTTCACACAGGTCAGACGATCGACCGTGAGGAACTTGTCCGCTGGCTGGAGGAAGCCGGTTTTCATAGCTCAACGAGCGTCGAGCTGCCGGGGGAGTACTCGATCCGCGGCGGAATCTTCGATCTCTTCGCCCCCGATTGGGACAGACCTGTCCGTATCGAGTTTTTTGGAGACGAAATCGACTCGATCCGTCGATTCGATGTTCAGACACAGCGTTCCCTCGAGACTCTTTCCTCGATCGATTTGACCGGTCTTCTCCCCTCCTCAAGGGGAAAGCGCCTTTTGTACGACCATCTCCCCGATCACACGCTCGTTTACCTGCTCGGTGCCGACGCGGTTCTGCGCGCCGGGAACGATCTTGACCTGTACTATCAATCCCTTGCCAAGGGGAAGAAAAACGCCAAAGACCGGCAGGACACCGAGGAGGTCTCTCCATTTTCGGCGATCATTCGCGCGCTCGATTCCTATCCGATGGTCTTTGCCGCATCGCTTGCCTCGGGGAATGAACCGACCGACCAAACGTTTTCGTTTGATTTTCAGACGGTAGAGCGGTTCACCGGAAGTGAATTCGCCGAACAGTTCCAGCTCATTCCCCCCGATGTCGAAGTCGATCTGTTCTGTCTCTCCGAGACCGAAGCCGGTCGATTACGTTCCCTTTTGGAAGAGACTTCTCCCGCCAAAGAGGGGAGAATCCGCTGCGAGGTCGGATTGATGAGCGCCGGTTTCGCCGCGCCGTCATTTGGCCGAATCGTCCTGGGAAGCAACGAAATCTTCCGCCGAACCTCGCTCCACCGGGCGCGCAAGCCGATTCTCTCCTCGGCGATCGACAGCTTTACCGATCTGTCGCCGGGGGACCTGGTGATCCATGTCGCGCACGGATTGGCCCGTTTCCGCGGACTGAAGATGATTAAGAGCGGACAGCAGGAAGAGGAGAATCTTGAGCTGGAGTTCGCCGGCAATACGACCCTCTGTGTTCCCGTCTCGAAGATCACCCTGGTTCAGAAGTATATCGGTACGGGGAAAAAGGTCCCGGCTCTTGCCAAATTGAATGGCCGCGTGTGGGCGCGTCAAAAAGATGAAGTCCGCAACGCTGTTTTTGATATGGCCGAGGAGCTTGTCGATATCCAGGCCAGACGGGCCGCGCTGGAGGGAATACGATTTCCCAAAGATTCCGATTTGCAGCGGGACTTTGAAGAGACCTTTCCCTTCGACGAGACCAATGATCAGCTGATCGCTATTGATGAAATCAAGAGCGATATGGAGTCGCCCTGCCCAATGGACCGGCTTCTGTGCGGCGATGTCGGGTTCGGAAAAACCGAAGTCGCCATCCGCGCGGCCTTTAAGGCCGTCGACGCGGGATATCAAGTCGCGGTTTTAGTGCCGACCACGGTTTTGGCCGAGCAGCACTTCCGTGTCTTCTCGGAACGAATGGCGTCGTTTCCGATCCGAATCGCGGTTCTCTCACGATTTGTCGAAAAAAAGCGGGAAACCGAGATTCTCAAACAACTTGAGGACGGCGCGGTCGATATCATCGTCGGGACGCACCGGATCGTGCAAAAGGATGTCCGTTTCAGAAATCTTGGACTGGTGATCATTGATGAGGAACAAAAGTTTGGTGTGCGCGATAAGGAGCATCTGAAAAAACTCCGCAGTTCGGTCGATATTTTGACGATGACCGCTACCCCTATTCCGAGGACGCTGCACTTCTCGCTTCTGAAATTGCGCAGTATCTCGAAACTTCAGACCCCCCCTCAGGACCGTCTGCCCGTGATCACGAAGGTGATGCCGATAGACGAGGTGTCGATCCGCCGGGCCATTCTTCATGAGATGAGCCGCGGCGGACAGGTCTATTACCTCCATAACCGGGTTTTCGACATCGATGAAACCTTCGATTGGCTCCGTAAAGTGGTTCCGGAGGCGAGGATCGCGGTCGGCCACGCGCAGATGAGCAATCAAGAGCTCGAGAAGGTGATGCGCGATTTTTTCCGCCACGAAATTGATGTTCTCCTCTGCACGACGATCATCGAAAGTGGATTGGATATCATCAACGCGAACACCATCTTTATCGAGGATGCCGAGCGGTTCGGCCTGGCCGAGCTCCATCAGCTGCGCGGCCGGGTTGGTCGTTTTCGAAACCAGGCCTACTGCTATCTCCTTCTCAAACAGGGGAGGTGTTTCACCTCTGACGCGGTGAAACGGCTGCGGGCGATCGAAGAGTTTTCTCACCTCGGGGCGGGGTTTCAATTGGCGATGCGCGACCTGGAGATCCGAGGGGCAGGGAATATCCTCGGAACGGCGCAAAGCGGCCATATCGCCCTGGTCGGTTACGAGATGTACTGCGATATTTTAGATGCCGCCGTCAGGGCGATCAAGAAAGAACCGCAGCGTGAACAGATCGAAGTGGGGATTGATCTGCCGGGATTAACGACGATTCCTTCGGAGTATATCAGCGATCAGCGCGCGAAAATCGATATCTATCGCCGCCTGGCTCGTGTCACCACGATGGAAGAAGTCGAGGCGATTTCCAGTGAAATCACCGACCGGTTTGGCCCGGCACCGATCGAAACCGAGCGGTTTCTCCTTCAGGCGCGAATCCGCTTGTCGGCCTGGCAGCATCGGATCAAGTCGATCTGTTTGAGCACCGGTCCGGGAGGGCAGTTTATCACGATGAGGTATTTTGATCCCAGACGTGCCGAGGAACTGCGTCGGTTCAACGAGCCGCGCCGAATCCCGATCCGATTCACCAACGATGGTTGTCTCCATATTCCGGTGCCGGAACAGATGATAACCGAGAATGTTCCCGATCCCGATCGGCTGCTGGCTTACCTGCTGCGGGCACTGACACCCCCGCGGCCGAAGAACCCCCCCGACGCGGTTTCCAAGGGAGGATCTTCGCCGCTGGCAAAATTCCTGAAGAAGGAGAAAAAATGAGGTTAACTGTCATGAGGCGGTGATTCCACGTTCGCGGAATCGTTGAAAACCGACCAGGCCAAGCAGCCCAGGAGACGAAAAAACGTTAGAACGGCCCCCGTGATAATGGTCACCGCGATTCCCCCGAGGAGGAGGGTGACAGGCCATCTTGTTGTGAGGAACCGATGGGCGAACTTATCAGCGATCCCCACGATCCCGAACCACGCTCCCCATATCACAGCGAACAGGAGGAAAAAGGCCAGATAGCACCCGAGCCAGAGAAATGGTCTTCGGAGGATGCTCTTGAAGACCTGTCGGTCAAAGAAATGCCGGCCGGTATCTTGAGAGGTGATCAAAAGGAAAACCACCGGAAAGAGTAAAAAGGCACTGACGATTCCCCCCAATAAAATATGCGCCGTGTTATTGACTTGATCGGGAGAGATGCGAAACGGGGAGACCAGCATCGATTCCAGTCCGGAACCGGGGGGGATGAGGGAGGGGACATGGCAAATGCGCAGAACAGCCGCGAAAAGCGCTCCGGGGAATGGGACGGCCAGTGCCAACAGAAACAGCCAGCCGACATAGTGCATCGCCAGATCGGTTCGGAACAATATCCAGCGCCGGATGGTGTTTTCACCATCTTTGGTCGCCTCGAACAATGTGATGCCGCTTAAGACCACCATCACCATCCAAAGGGCCAGGGGGACATCGGCCAAAAACCACAGAAGGCAAAATATGAAAAAGGAATAAGATGTAGAAGTCGTGGGGTCAAAGGCCGTTCCGAGGTACTGACCAAGCCCCGAAAAAATCATCATCGCCACAATGCCGGACAGGAATAGGATCGCGAATCGTCTCTTCTGCCAGCGGTCGAGCACAGGCGCAAGGAAGGATTTCCAAGGGGAGGATGCCGCCGGTGCCGGCTTCTGCTCGATCCGAGGAGGGATCCGCTTGGGGACACTGGGACGGCGCGGGGGTACCGCAGCGGATGGCTGACGGATGAGGGTTTTGGCTCTTTGGGATCGGGCGCGCTGCAGCTCGTCGGTCAGGCGCTGCCGATGTTCCTGAGGCGATTCTTTCTGGCGGCGCAGATCTTCTTCCCGCCGGTGGTCTTGCCGCTGTTTAGTGAGCTCCCGGTAGCGGATCTCCCCGGGGGAGAGACGCCGATTGGGGTCTTTCTCCAAAAAGCGATCGACCCAATTTTCGAGCTCATCCTCACTCGTTTCATCCAGGCCATACATTGGGAGGATCTCGGCGTCTTTGTCGACCGAACCTTCCACGGTACGGTAGTCGACGTTTACCCTCGGGACCGGATTGGGGCGTATATCGTCGAGTTTTTGGATTTGGATAGTACCGGCGGATGACTGCGTCGTGATCACACGCTCCCCCGGATCGGGGGGACGTATCTCGTTGATCCGTCCGCAGTCGGGGCAGGCGGACCAAAGACCGATATGCTTCTCTTGAGCGTAGTAACGCATCCTGCAGGCGGAGCAGTAAACCGGCACGAGAATCATATCGGCCCGGTAAGGTTCCTCGGGGGCCATGGGCCGCTCGGGCTCCTCTTCGGGGGTCAGCTGAAGATCATCGTCGGAAGGTATTTCGGTCATTCACTGTCCTGTCAGTCGAGGGGAATTGAGTCGGTGCGCTGCCGAATAATCCGGTGCAATCAGTATAACACGCGCAACCGGTTCTTGAAAAGCGTATGTTGCTTCGGCGGGGGGAGGAATTTTCTTGACGGGTAATATTTGACGATTAACCTCGAAAGACAGGGAAGCGGCCGTTTAAGATCCCGAAAGATCCGAATTGGCATTGTCCCATATCGACCGTGTTTCAAGACTCGGTTCGAAGCATAAACCCCGGAAAGAAGAAAACAAGAGAAAGTTATGAAGAAGTCTTCAGGCATTTTTCTCTCGTTCCTTCTGATTCTGTTCTGCCTTTGGATCAACATCCTTCGGTATCCGAAGGTTTGGCTGATGCTCAGTGGAGCCGAGGTGAACGATCAGACGTTGGAACAAGAGGCTGCCGAGGATTTAGAACCCTTGACGGTCCAGAATGATACCGTCTATTCTGTGACCGAGGGGGACGAATTACCGGCATCCCACGGCCCGACTCCCGTGATGATTCCTGTCAGCCGCCAGGAGGAGGATGAGGCCAGTTATTTTCAAGATGTCCCTTTCACGCAGCCGGTTTCTGAGGAGACCATCGACTCTCAGGAGGCGAGTGATACTCAAGAGACATCGGTGATCTACCCGGCCGCGGGTTCCCCCGGGACTATGGTGATGTCACGAGATTTCCCCGCCTACGTGGAACGCACGTCGCACGCCATGTCGAGCGAACTGCCTCGATAAAACACTCGCCTATAGAACAGATAGAGCCGCCAAGCGGCTCTATTGTTTTTTTATACATTCCCAAACAGCGTTTATTTTCGGAGGTGGCTGATGTCGAAGTATCAGTTTAATCTCATCTTGGCCTTGTCGGCCGTCCTGTTTTCCTTTAGTGCCGTGTCGGCCTCAGGCGCCCAGCGGCTCGATCGCCGGGCGATTGTCGGCCGGCATAATATCGACTCAACCGCCAATAACTTTCTCATCCCGGTCGGGAACGGGAGTTTCTGTTTCAATGCCGATGAAACGGGGATGCAGACGACCGGCGGCAGTATGATGTCAAACTGGGGGTGGTTCTTTGAGTCGCTTCCCGACGGATATACGGAAAACGACCTTCCCGCGACCGGGACATTTCAAACAGGCCGTCTTGCCGGTCCCGATCTGTTTCCTCAAGACAAGGCCCCTCTGGAGCGATGGCTTATAGAAAATCCCCGCAAGATGGGACTTGGCCGAGTTCGTTTGATTTGCGTGGATGGGAAGGAAATCGCGAAGACGGACATTCTTCCCAAGCGCCGTTTTCTCGATCTTTGGCAAGGGCTTTTGACATCCAGCTTTCGAGTGGGGGAGGCCGATTTTACGGTCGAGACGGTTGTCGGAAACAGCGATACGGTCGCTTTGCGACTGGAACAATCCGAATCGGCCAAGGGGCGTTTCGCCCTGGAACTGGCCTTCCCGTATCCGTCCACCCAGACCGATGAGGCGTGGGTCGGAGATTACCGCCCGTCGGATCGTCACCACACCGAGCTGGCCGATCGCGATGGTTTCCAGCTTCTGACGCGCCGCTTTGGCGCTTCGGCCTCGCGCCTGTGTGACTATTCGATTGGGCTTCTTTCCACCCCCGGACGGAACTGGGAACGAATCGATGAGAATACCTTCCGTCTGCCGCTGACCGAATCGCGGACAGATCTGGTTATTGCCTTTGTCCCCGGTTCGAATTCCTCTCCCGATAGGTGGGATACCCCCGAGTGCCGCCCCGATTTTGATCGCTTAAGGAGCGAATCGGCAAGCGGCTGGGAGAGTTTTTGGCAGCAGGGAGGGGCGGTTGACCTGTCACTGTCCGAGGATCCACGCTGGTTTGAGCTGGAACGGAGAATAGTACTGTCCCAATATCAGCTGAAGATCAGTGATTCCGGGGAATACCCCGCGGCCGAGGCGGGGCTGCTCGCGTTGGATTTCTGGTGCGGCCGTTTCCATATGGAGATGGTCTGGTGGCACTTGGCCCACTGGTTTCTTTGGCAGCGGGAGAGGTACGCCGATCGCGCCTTGGGCTGTTATGAACAATTCAAGGACGGCGCCGCGCTTTTGGCCAAACAGCTCGGATACGTCGGTTACAAATGGCAGAAGTCGGTGGGACCCGACGGGGTGACCGCCCCGTGGCGCGGCAATCAGGTCCTCCTTTGGAAAGAACCCCATCCGATCTTCTTCGCCGAGCTGGACTACCGTGCCAGGCCGTGCCGGGAGACGCTGGAAAAGTGGCTCGATATCATCGATGGCACCGCCGATCATATGGCCGATTATGTCACCGCCGATGATACCGGTATCTGTCACCTCGATCCGGTGATGCCCGCCTCCGAGCTGGGGATAGTTCGCGATACCTTCTTTGATTTGGCCTATTGGCAGATCGGCTTAAGCTGGGCTAACCGCTGGCACGAGCGGCTTGGTATTGCCGCCCCTTCGCGCTGGGAAGAAGTTCGCTCGCACCTGGCGCCGTTCCCTCTCCGCGAAGATGGCATCTATCACCGGGCGCCCGAGGGGGTTGAGGAGCACTGGGAGCATCCCGACCAGATCGGTGCCCTGGGACAGTTCTCTCCCCTGCAGCTGGAGGGACTTGATCAAGCGGCCGCTCTGCGAACGGTGGAATACACCGTCAAGAACTGGGATTGGGAGAATTGCTGGGGATGGGACTTCCCCTGGACGGCGATGGCGGCGGCGCGCTGCGGCCGGGCCGATCTGGCGGTGGAGATGCTCCTTCACGAATCTTCCCGCAATCAATACGACCAGCGGGGGGTGAACACCGGCGGGCCGTGTCCCTACCTGCCCGGCAACGGAGGACTTCTCTACGCCGTGGCGATGATGTGCGCCGGCTGGGATGACGGTCCCGGCGAGGCCGCGGCTTCAAACGATACCGTCCGGCAAAGCGCTCCCGGGTTCCCGCCGAATTGGCACGTCCGCTGGGAGAACCTCTCTCCCGCGCCGTAAGTCAGGCGTTATCTGCGAGGATTGGGGCCAAAGCGATTGCCGGATGCTGTTCCCGGGAAGAAAAACAGCAATAGTTTCGGGATGGATCCGACGATCGGAACAACCTTGAAAGCCAGGATCGGCAGGTACCACCAGCCCGAAAGGTTCATATCGTGGAGGCGGCGGACCGCCACGGCGATACTCGGGAGAATGGAGATGAACGCGTAGACCATCATCGGAAGAAAGTAGGGAGCCAGCGGCCGGATGAGCTCGATTGTTTCATCCGGAGTGATTGTTTCATCCGGAGTGGCTGCGTTGATCGCAGGGGTCGTGTTGACGCGCTGCAAAACCGAGATATCGACACCGTTTCTTTCGGCGACCGCGAGCGAAACCGTGAGGATCACGAAAGTAATAATCGCGTTGAACAGAAACCAGGCGAAGTATTCACGCCGCCTGGCCCGTCCCTGGATGGATCCGTACTTTTTCCAGCAGCCGATGTAATCACCGAAAAAAGAGGAATTGTGAACCCCCGGCGCGGCGCCGCTAGGGGCGGTATCGGACAAGCCGCCGAAGTTCGTCCCGGAAGGGGGGAACAGCCCGGGAATTTCGCCCGCGCTGCGCCAGTTTTCACCGTCTAAAGAGATTTCGCTTTCAGGGATGATCCTTCCCTCAGCGATGTAGCCGCGAAGGGTTTCCTCGGTGTAGGGACCATAGGCAATTCCGTTCATCCTGACATAGTACATAGGACACTCCCCGGATTATTGACAGCTGGTTTGTTATATCGCCGCGAGTCTTTGTTTACTGGGCTTTCTTGCCGTTCTTCGGTTTTCGGTGCTTGGTCTGTTTCGTCGGTTTGGTCGGTTTGGCCGATACTCTCTTGATCGAAGAGAGGGACTGTTCAGGCATTGTTTTCGTTTCGTTCTCATGCTTCGCCAGCCCCGCGGCGCCGATAAAGCCCGCGTCGGAGCCGAGCTGGGCGTAATCGATTCGGATTCTTTCGGCCAGGTAAGAGAAGGTGCGCTGACGAAACTGACGATCGATGGTTTGGAGAAAATTTCGGCCGAGCTCGGTATCTTTGCCGCCGAAGGTCATTGCCCCGCCGATAAGGATACAGGAGGGGTCAACCGTATTGACGATGGAGACCAGGCCTAAAGCCAGATAAAACGCGGTATCGTCGATGATCCGAAGAGAGAGGGCGTCGCCGCCGGAGGCCTCTTCAAAGAGAATCTTCGGGATCTCAAGCTGCTGCTCGATGGAATAGATTCTTTGGGAGAGCGATGTGTTCAGTCCGGCGTGAACCATCTCTAGGGTTCGTTTCACCACACCGGTGGCGCTGGCGTAGGCCTCGAGGTGTCCCTGCTGTCCGCAGTTGCACCAGCGGGCGGTGGGGGACATATCGATAATGATGTGACCGCACTCACCGCCGTGGCAGTGGATACCGTCCCAGACCTCACCGCGCAGGACAATTCCGCAGCCGATTCCCGTTCCGAGGGTGATGGTGATGACACCCTCCTCACCCTGAGCCGCCCCGTGCCAATATTCACCGTAGGCGGCCGCGGAGGCGTCATGGACAAACGTGACCGGGAAACCGCAGACATCGCGCAGTCGGTCACGGATAGGAAAATTTTTCCAACTGGGGAGATTGGATGGGGACAGGAGCATCCCCTTGGGGATATTCATCGTCCCGGGAGTGGCCAGGCCGATGCCGGCGATACTGGAACGATCGATGAGGGTATCGGCCAGAACTCTTTCGATGATGCTGTTGATCCGGACAATCGCCTCCTCGGGACCACGCTCCCCCCGCGTGGGTATGGTATAAAGACAGATCGGCTCACCGTCATTGTTGACCAATCCGACTTTGATACTGGTTCCCCCAAGGTCGATACCGAAATAATAGGTCATCCCATGCCGCTTGTTGACGCTGCCGGCGGGATAGATTGTTTTTTTGACGGTCATAAGCCGATGTTCTTTCTTACGGAGTATCGGCAGCCGCAAAAGCGGCGCCTGCGCCAAAATGGATAATATCAGCCCGAAACACAGTATAGTGAAAGGTCTTGGTTTGTCAAGAAACGGATTCCCGTTAGGGATTTTTCCGTTACACTGGGATGTTTTTTTGTGAGGGACACATTACAATTACCGGATAGGATGGTCGGCTGGGAAGAGCCGGCCGAGGGAGGGGAACCGTTTTCGGTGAGTTTTTTGGAGCGGCCTGATGCGTAAAGATCGGAAGACACCGGAGGAACTGCCACAACAGGGGACGCGGGAGAGTAAATCGGCCAATCGGCTATTGAAGGTTCTGGGCTGTGTCTCCGAGCATTATGACGGCATCGATATAGACTCTTTGGCTCGGGAATTCGGTGTCAGCACACGGACGATCCGGCGGGATTTAAAAGTGCTCAAAAATCACGGTTTCCCCATCACGGAATACAGGAACGATTCCGGTCGAAAGGTGCTGGCGATCGACGATGGCTCGATGTGGAGCAGCGGGGACTGTGACAAAGAGAACGCGAGGCCTCAATTTACCTATGACGAAGCCGCCGCGATGTTTATGGGCCGTCGTTTCCTCGCCCCGTTGATGGGAACCTTTATCTGGGACGCGGCCAGTCGGGCGCTGGAGAAGATCCGCAGCTCCCTCGGTCCCCGGGTAGCGGCTTTTTGTGACCGCCTTTTCGAATCGGTCCAAAATACCCGCATCGGCTGGAGTGACTACACCGATAAGGCCCAGATTCTCGATGACATCTGGGCGGCTGTCGAAAAACATCATTGTGTTCGAATTGAGTATCAATCCCTCAGCGCCGATACCCCGCGGGTTTATGACATCCATCCCTACAAGATTTTGAATCACCGCGGGACCTACTACGTCGTTGGTTATTCCTGCCGAACACGAGATATCCGTCACTGGAAGATCAATCGTATGATTTCGGCGCTGAAAACGGACAAAACGTTCAAGGTTTTGCCGAACTTTTCCCGAAATGAGGACCACTATTTCCAAGAGATGTTCGGGGTCTATCAGAAGGATCATGTCGGACAGAAACCCGAAAAGGTGGTGATCCGATTCGAGCCTGAAGTTGTCCGTTACGTCCAGGAACATATCTGGAACGAATCTCAAAAATTTACCCCGCAGGAGGATAACAGCGTCTTGATGGAGATGAAACTTCGGTACACGGTGGAACTGAAAAGCTGGATTCTGAGCTTCGGGCGCTGCGCGACCGTGATTAGTCCCGAACCGCTGCGGAAGATGATCCAAGAGGAGATTTCCGCGGCCGCCAAGAATTATCCCCAAACCCCCAAACCGTCTAAAACACCCAAGGGCACGGATTGAATCGCGCCTCTTTTATCTTGCCGACAGTGCCGATATAATCGACGGCCGTGCAGCGTATGACTGAGCCGTTGCTTTGGGGAAAGAGGGAGTACATTGGTGGCGACCGCAACACATCTGTACTATTACGATTCCGACGGAAATCGCCTTGGTCCGGTGACGATGAGCCAGATACGGGCTCTGGTTCGGGACGGAGCCATCCTTCCACAGACGACGATGGAGCTGGCCGACGGTTCATGGATCGAGGCCAAACAGATCCGCGGACTTTTCACCGAGAGTGTTTTTGCCGCTGTCGACGATCAGTTCGATCCCGCCGCCGACGAGCGAAAATCCGAAGAGCGTGCCGCCGAGAACGATTCCGTGGGGAACGATCCTCCCCAGCGGATGGAGGAGGGGACGGTCAAACCCGATCAAAGTTCTGGCTCGAACGGCGATGTCTACGGGGTATCCTCCATGCCGCAGCAGCCTCGTGTCTGGCCCCCCAGTGCCCAGCTGCGTTCCCCTCGGCCCGAGCCGCCCCACGCGGAAGAATCGCGCGGGAATACCCCACAAAAGAGGGTTTCCTTAGAGAAGGACCATTCCTTTGGGGCGAACATCCCGTCCGGCGATGAAGATCCTTTCGATCGTGCCGTTGAACCTGCCGGTGAGTCTTCTCCGGCGGGTGAGCCAAACGTCTTTGTCGCTTGGCTGGCGGCCTCCTTTTTCCTCTTTGCCTTGACCGCGTTCGCCGCGTTCCTTTTCGTGATCGACTGCCTGCTCCCCTTTCCGAAATGGCTCAGTGTTCTGCACTGCCTGGCCGTGGTGACGATCTTGCTGGCCGTCTCCTGCGTGGGGCTTCTCGTCCCCGCGATGGTCTGGTCGAAACACCGCCGTGAAATTCCGCCGCTGATTCCGAACGCGAAAAAGATGTTTCTTCTTCTTTTGGGGCCGCTTAAGGAGGGGATTAAAAAAATCAAAAAACGGCTGATGAAGCCCTAGTCACGCTTGCCTTTGCGCGCACGGGCCGGACAAACAAAGGGGGGCTAAAGGCCCCCCTTGTTTGTTCCGCCGCCGGCTTCACGGCCGCGTTCATGGCGCTAGTCAGTGATCATCCTGGCACGGCTGGTGCCGTCGTGCGCCTTTGTGACGACGATCTGATTGGGGATGAGCCGCTTGAGTTCTCCGACATGCGAGATGATTCCGGTCAGACGCTTCTCTCCCTGCTCGTCGCTGAGTTGAACCAGTGCCTTGTAGGCGTCCTGGAGCGATTCGTCGTCGAGTGTTCCGAACCCCTCGTCGACGAACAGCGCGTTGAGCCGAACACCGCCGGCGTTCGCTTGGATCTCGTCGGCCAAACCCAGCGCCAGGGACAATGACGCCTTGAATTTCTCCCCGCCGGAGAGGGTTCTCACGTTCCGGACGGTACCGTTGGAGTTGTCCTTCACATTCAGCTCCAGGCCGACCTTTGAGTTCCCACTCGCGATGAGATCTTTGGGGATGGCGAACTGATAGCCCCCTTTGGTCATCGTATTGAGTCGGCGATTGGCTCGGTGAATCACCCGGCCGAAGAGGGAGCGAAGGAAGTAGGTTGTCAAGTTGATCTTCAGTTTGCCGCTGAGATTCCCGTTTGCCGTATCGGACAGTTCCTTGATCCAGGAGAGTTTTTCGCGGACGATGGTCAGTACCTCGTTGATCTCGCGGATATCCTTTTCCGCGCCGCGATTGGCGTTTTGTTCCGCGATGAGGTCATCTCGGCGCGTACCCAGTGCTTTTCGCCGCGAATGGGCGTCATCGAGGGACTTCTTGTGTTCCTCGAGGTCGATTCGTTTGACATTTGCCAGCTCTTTGGTCAGCGTCTGAATCGCCGATTCGAAGCCGCTGATCTTGTTGGTCAGCTCATTGCACTTCCGGTCAGCGTTTTCGATCGCCCGATCGATCGCCGCCGCTTCACCTTCCAGGCGCGAGATCTCCTTCTCGGCGTCCTTCTGACTGGGGAACGCCAGATTTTTGGCCTGCTCCGCGATTGCCGCCTCGTTGGTCTGGATCTTGGATCCTAGACCAGCGATTTCCTGGGAGAGAGTTTGCTGGCTTTCTTGATCCTTCGTGATCTTCCCTTCCAGCTTCGGAATCTCTCTGTCCAACTCCTTCTTGCGTTCGGCGCGCTGATTTTCTTCGGCGATCGACTTCTCCAAAGCCGCCTTCTTCACCCGCAGCGCCTTCCGTTCGTTTTCGGAGGTTGTCTCCATGCTCTCGGTCGGGACCGAGCCGAACAGCTTCGCGGCGGTCGCATTGATCGACTCACGTTTCGCGTCGACTTTCGCGGCGCAGGCGGCGGCTTGGGCGCTCTTGGCCTGAGCGTCTTTCTCGAGTTTTTCGGCCCGCGTCTTAACCGCTTCCACTTCCTCTTCCGTCGGCGCGTTGTCAGGACGAACGGCCTTTTGGGGGTGGTGTGTCGATCCGCAGACCGGGCAGGGGGTCCCCTCGGCAAGTTTCTCGGCGAGGATCCCCGCCTGAGCGCTGAGGAGGGTTCGGTTCAGCCGCGTGTGCTCGGCACGAGCCTGTTCGGCCTTCTCCTGGGCCTCTTTGAAGACTCCCTGAGCTTGCAGGAGTTCCCGCTCCTGCCGACCCAAAACGCGGCTGTCCTTCAGAAGTGTCTCCACCTCCTCGGCGCGTCTGGTGACATCGTTCAGCTCCGCTGTTTGCTCGGCATGCTTTTGGCCGGCGTCACTCAGCGATTTCGCCTCCTCTTTGAGAGTCTTCAGTCGAATTTCGTCTTTCTCAAGCGTCTTGGCTCGTTGCGTCAGCGTCGTCTGTTTTGCCTGCAGCGCGGCCTTGTCACCCGACAGTTCCGTTCGTTTTTTATCCAGCGACTCGTAGTCGGGGAGGGTCTTTTTCAGGGCGCCGGCTTTAGCGATGAGTTCATTCCCCTGACTTTTTTTGCTATGGGCTTCACCACGTGCCTTTTCGGCATCTTTCAGATCCTTTTGGGCCTGTTGGAGATTGTCTTGATTCGATTTGATCTGTTTTTCCTTGGCTCGCGCGTCATTTTCGCGGGTAACCTCCCCATCGAGCGTTTTGATCGTCGTCTCAAGAGTCTTCAGCTCGCTGTCGATCGTCCCGATAGCCAGCTGGTCGGCGTCGGCCAGCCCCTTGGCCAGTTCGATGATCTGGTCCGGAAGAAGATTTCCCTCTTGGAGTTTCCCGAACGAAGAACGCAGGTTCTCGTCGGTGATCTCATTCCCGCAGCTCATACGGGCGACATTCGTTTCGAGTTTGGTGTCGAGCGTTGTCTTTTCTGCGTTGAGCTTTTTGACCCTATCCAGGAGGAGCTCTTGGATTCTGTTGATCTGTGAGGTACCGAAGATCGCGCTGAGGAGATTCTGACGATCACCCGAGCTGGCCTCGATCACCTTCTGAAATTTCCCCTGGGCGAGCATCACGATCTGTGAGAACTGCTCAAAGCTCACACCCAGAAGCTCTTCGATTTTCCGTTCGACATTCTTGTTCGACGCTATCTCGATTCCGGCGCATTCCAGGGATGCCATCATCGAATCGGGATTCTTTTTGTTTGGAACGCTCTGAGCCGGGCGGCGGGTCACGGTGTATTCCTTCCCCCTATACTCAAAGCGGAAGACAACTTCGGTTCTCGTTCCTTGCTCGGCGACCGTGCAGCGAAGATCTTTGTCCCGGTCGTTGTTGGTCGACTTGCCGAACAGCGCGAAGGTGATCGCGTCGAAGATAAACGTCTTTCCCGCCCCGGTATCGCCGGTGATTAGGTACAGTCCGTTCTGGCCGAACTGCGTGAAATCGATCTCCTCGCGCTGGGCGTAGGGACCGAAAGCGGTCATGGTCAGATGCAGTGGTCTCATGCGGCTGCTCCCTCCTTTCCCATTTCCTCGATCAGCGTCTCGAGGAACTCACGCTGCTGATCGGTGAATGTTTTTCCGTTTTGCGTTTTGAAGAGCTCCTCGAAGACTTCCAGGATACTCCTGCTCTCGACATTGTCGGGAATGGTTATGTTCGATTCGGTCCGAGTCCTTTGGTTATCGTAACTCAGGCCCGCGAGATTCGGGTAACAGGTCCTTAGCTGTTCTATGGCCCCCGGCTGTTCGATCTCGTCCGTCAAAACGACATAGACATAGTCGCCGCGCCTTGCCTCGTCGATATCCTTGGCCTCGTCGAGTATCTGCTGAAACTGGCCGCGGATTTCCCTGCGGTCGTGAAGGGGGATCAGGGGCCGGGTTTGGATATCGACCTGTCCCTTTTCACCCAGGGTAACAACGGTGACCGACTTGGTGTCGTCCTTTTCCGATCGGGAGTACTTCAGAGGAGTCCCGCAGTAGCGGACCTCCGGCCGGTTTCCGACCTTTTGAGGCCGATGCAGATGCCCCAGGGCGACGTAGTCGAAATCGCTGAAGATCGACAGATCGACATTGTCGACACCGCCGATCACATCTTCCGAATCACAGCGCCGGCACGGATCTTCGTCACTGGTGACGTACTGATGCGCGACCAGGACGCTGCGCACAGCCGGATCGGGGGGATTGGTGCTGAGCACACGCCGCACAGCGTCTGTATAGGTCTTGATTTCATCGCTTTCTTCGGGGAAAAGGTCGCGCGCCGCCCGCCTCGAGGTGAACGGAAGCAGGTAAATCCGCACTTCGCCGAAAGAATCGCTGAGTGTGAAGACCTCAGGGCTTCCGGTGCAAGGGGCCGCGATATGCAGTCCGCTGTTGTGCAGCAGGCCCGCGCCGAAGCTCAATCGTACGGCCGAATCGTGGTTTCCGGGAACAACGTAGATCGGGATCGAACCGGCGGCCAGATCACCGAGGAACCGATCCCAAAGGTGAACCGCCTCTTCGCTCGGGACACTTCGGTCGAAGATATCACCGGCGATGAGAATGGCATCGGGTTTCTCGGCTTGGGCGATCTCGGCGATTTGGCCAAGAATATGCTCCTGGTCCTCGATCAGATCGTATTGCTCGACCTTCTTGCCGAGGTGAAGGTCGGAGAGGTGGAGAAATTTCATCGAGAAATCTATCCTTCCTATAAAAATGGGTTGATATCTGTTCCGAGCCGACGGCCGGAACCGTTTGTTTTCACTCTATACCTATTGTAGGGAGGAAGATGAGAAAATGAGCAAAAATATTTTTTCTCCGAGAAAAAACCACAAGTCACCACCGTTCGGGGTGACTTGTGGCCTTGGGAGAACGCGGTTTTTTAAGGTTTGTCTTAGGTTCGGGAACGGCTTTTAAATGTCGGCAGCACCGCGATAAAAAGGTTGACGGCGATCAAAATGTACATCACCATCGTCCGGGTCGCTTCGCCGGCGGCGTAGGAATGACGTCCTCCCGCGCCGAAGACGAAGGAGAGCCCATACCAGGTCATAATAATCGCCATCGCCCCCAAGATCCCGCCTCGGGCGGTTTTCGAGACAGTTTTCGGGGAAAACCCCTCACCGTCGGTGGTCCGTCGATGGAGAACAACCAGGTAGACCAGTAAAGTGACCAAGGCCCAGACCTCTTTGGGATCCCAGCTCCAGAAGCGTCCCCAGCTGCGATCGGCCCAGTAGGCGCCCAGGATGGTCCCGAGGGTCAGCAGCAGGACAGTCCAGCGCAAAAGCGCCAGGAGCGGGATCAAAACAGGGACGGAACCGGAGGAAGCCGATTTCGCGAAAAGAAGGCGGAAGGTGATCGCCAGGGCGACCCCCCAGGCCAGAACCCCAAAGGCGTAACTGGCCATAATGGCCGAGACATGGACCGCCAGCCAGAAGTTGCTGCGCAAAACCGCCGCGATCGGGCGGATCGCCGGATTGAACTCACCGCGGTTATAGTAGGCCAGAAGGCCGACCGCCAGGGCGACGACGGCCCCGAGAAGAACGGCGCCCCGGCGAACCTTCCCCTCGGGACGCGTCATCGGGTAAAGGGCGTAACAGAGGGTAACGATCGTTGTCAAAAACGCCAAAAGCACGATGGTCTCGAACATGCTGGCCAAAGGCGCCCAGCCGGTGATATAGGCGCGCAGAAGCTCTCCGGCGGCGGTCGAGAGCATCGACAGGATCAGAAAGCATGTTCCGGCGGCGGTCAGCATCGAACGGACTATTAAGCTCGAGTTTCCCTTAGCTCTGAAGAGGCCGGCCGCCGCGCAGGCCAAAATGAACACCGTCGCCAAAGCGGCGAAGAACCAAAGTCCCCGGAAGGGATCGAGACGGTCGTAGAGGTATTCAGCCGTCAGACGCCGGGCCTGAGCGCTTGTTTCCAGACACGAAAGCGAAGCGCAAACCCCCTGGGCGGCACTGCCCGCTTCGGGGGACAACCCTTGGCTCAATGCCGCGCGCAGCTGGCCGGCGAGCTGGCGGGCTTCTTCGCTGCGGGAACCGAAGAACTCTTCGGTTAGGCTGCTCGATTCGGCGGCCAGTAACGTCTGAATGGAGCACCAGGGAGACAGGCCTCGCCGGTCGGCGAACGGCTGGTCGTACGGGAACAGATCGAGGGAACCGACCTCGTCGATCCCCAGGGTGGCCGCCTGCTGTGCGACAACGGCCGAAACACCTTCGGCGGGCGGTTCCAGCCGTTTGCGATCGGACAGAAGGGTTACTCGGTAGCTTCCGAGGGTAGTCAGAGCGCTGGCGGCTCGGGTCATCTGCCGGTCAACCGTCTCCAAGAGCCGGTTGGTTTTCATTAGGGCCGAGACGTAGTCAGTGTGATCCGAGTCGTCCGCGGATGTGGTCTCCTGCGGCGTTATCACCCCTTGGAGGTGGCTTGTGAGTGTGTCACGGGTGGCTTTGATATCGGTGAGAATCGAGGCGAAGAGCCGAGAGTTCATCGAGTAGGGGGACTCGGGGTAGACACGGCGAAGGAGATTGATTCGCTCAAGGAGGCGAAGTACCTCCATCGTATTCGGCTTTTTTCCGATGGTGACGGTCTGATTCAGTTCAAAGTCGGGATCATCAAACGGTGTCGGGAGCTGGCGGCTTTTGGCCAGAGCGCGAAGACGGCGCACCGATGTCTCCAACTGCTCCAGGGTGGAATACTCCTGCTGGCCTTCCGGTTCCAGAAGCTGGGAGAGAAAAAAACCGGCCATCATCGACGCTTCCCCCTCGCTGTGGAAGGCAATCGCGCGCCACAGCGAGAGGTTTCTTTCCAGCGACGCGGCGGCACGATCAAGGGCACCTTGCCGCGAGGCCTCGGTTTTGTCGGCGTAAGAGACACTTCCCCCCCGCTGGATCGCGTCGATTCGCCGGGCCTGTTCGGACGATTGCTCGACTTCGACCGGCGCCAGCAAAGCTCTTCCTCCGGCGTCGGGGACGATTGACTCGGAGGCGGCCCGGTCGGTGGCGAGTATCGGGAGATACCGCCA
>CADBTE010000224.1 GCA_902797455.1 uncultured Planctomycetota bacterium
CGGCCGCGTCGTGGCAGTATCAAACGACCTCGCCGGTGGAGGCCAACCGGGTGGAATTCACCCCCCAAAAGGCCCGTTTCCTTCGTTTGGAGATCTACTCCACCCGCGACGGTCTGGCCCCGGCGATCGACGAGCTGGAGGTCTACGGCGGCGGGGACGAGAACCTGGCCCTCGGCGAGGCAGCGCGGGTCTCGGCCTCCTCGACCATCGCCGGCTACGCGATCCACCGGGTCGAAAATCTCCACGACGGCATCCTTGGGAACGACGCCTCGTGGGTGGCGGGTGATCTTTGTTCGGCCGACTCTCCCCAGTATGTCGAGTACCAATGGCCCGAGCCGCTCACCCTTGGGGCGGTTGTCTTCTCGCGTGACCGCAAGGGCCGGTACGCCGACCGGATGCCGGCGCGCTTCGCGATCCTTCTTTCGGACGACGGTCAGGATTGGCGCCTCGCCGCGCGGATCGAGGGGGTTCCCAATCCGGTGGGAGAGATGGTTTCCCTCGGTTCCCACTGGCTGAATGTCCCCGACCGCGGCCCCTGTGAACAGACCGGCGCCGCGCCGGTTCAGGAAATGAGCGACTACGACGCCAGGGTCGCCGAGGCGTTTGTCGGGGAAGAATTCGCCCTGCTGAAGACCGCCGGCGCCGCGGCGTGCCCTCCGGGGACGATTCAGCGCCATTATCCCGAGTACGTCGAGCCGCTGCCGCAGAGCCAGTCGATTCTCCCCCTTCCGACAATCGAGGGGGCTCCCGCGTGGCAGGGGGGAAGCGACGAATTCTGGAAGAGCGCCTCTTCCGCGCTGGTATCGACCTGCGCGCCGGATAACTCTCCCCTGGGGCCGTATGTCGGCCAGACGGCCGCGGCGGCCGTCCGCGATGGGAAGCTCTGCCTGCGCCTTCGGGGGAACCGTTTCCTGAAGAAGCGTCTGGCCTTAGTGGGGGTCGAGGGGGTTCCCCGGCGCGGTGATATCATCGAGCGGGAGGGGAAGCTCTTCTGGCTTCCGATCGACGGCAGTGACCGGCTGCCCGCCGATGTCCCGGTGCCGCTGGAGGGAGTCATCACCTCGGACGGCTGCGAAGCGGCCATTCCCCTGGAATACCTCGACGGCTGGGATCGGTTCGGAATCTTTGTCGCCCTGTGCGAAGGGGGACGCAACGCTCCGGCGGGCGGTTACCCGATCCACTTCCGCGCCGCGCCGCTGGCGCTTTCCTTCGAAGATCGTCTCACCGAAGAGGGGGGGTTCGTCCTGCGGGCCGAATCATTCTGTGACACGCCGCTGAGCGTGACGGTTCAGACCGAATCGGGAAAGCAGGAACTGACCCTCTCGGCCGGACAGGCGCAAACCCTTGCCCTTCCGGTGCGCTTCGGCCAGGCCGGGCCGCAGACCGAGGTTCACGTCTCAACCGGCGAGGGGCAGCCCGCCTGGTTCCTCAACGGTTTTCGCTACGATCCGTGCTATCGGCCGCTGTGCCAGCTGACCGACATGCTCCGCCGCGCCGCTTCGCCGGAGTCCGACGCGCGGGAAGAGAAAGATTTCCTCAAGCGGGTGACGATCCCCGGGGTGCTCAATCCCCGCTACAGCGACCCGGAGGCGATCGCCGCCGGGCTGAACCTTCCCCCGGAATATGTGGAGCTCAACGACTTCGCCGCCGCCCTGGCCGACGGCAGGCGCAGTGACGACCCGGTCCTTCGCGCCGTCGAAGAGGAACTTCTCCCCCTTTGGAACCGGTACCGCGCCGCGCGTGCGCTTTCGCTTTGCCCCGACCCCGCCGAGCGTGAGCTCTTTATGAAGATCCGCCTGCTGAAGCGGCGGCTCTTCCTTTCCGGCGACGATCTTCAGCCGGCGCAGCATCTTCTGGCGAACCAGCGCCACCCGTTCCATCCGTCGCACAACTACAGTGACCTGTTCGACTCGCAGTGGGCCCCCGGCGGCGCCGTGCTGCTGATCGATATCCCTCGGGTCGACGGTGTGCTCGACCCGGCCGGCGCCAAGGCGCGCCGTATCGTCGAGGCTGGGGACGGGGTGATCCGCAACCCGTCGCAAAGCCGCGACGCGACCAAGATCTACTACGCCCACCGGGTCTCGCAAGAGGAGTACTTCCGAATCTATGAGCTCGATCTGGCGACCGGCGAAAAGCGCCGGATCAGTCCCGAGGGGCCGTTCCACGATTTTTGGCCGACCGAGCTTCCTGACGGCGGTTTGGCGTTCGTCTCGACCCGCTGCAAAAAGAAGTTCATCTGCTGGCGTCCCCAGGCGTTTGTCCTCCACCGAATGGAG
>CADBTE010000225.1 GCA_902797455.1 uncultured Planctomycetota bacterium
CAGGTGACCACCCTCTTCGGCGGTACGACCCGCTCTGTGGCGATGAATCTGCGCCGCGCCGAGCGGAATGTGGCGATGAACCACTAAAGTCCGCGCCGGTACGCAAACAAAAAACCGCCCGAAGGGGCGGTTTTTTGTTAATCAACCCCGGCGGTTCCCCCGGCGGGCGGCTGTCTTAGGGGGAATCGGCCGGCACGGGACAATCACCGCGGCGGGATCGCTCCCGACGGCCGGCGGCGATTATGAGGCACAGCGTGCCGAACCGCTGCCCGAAGTATTGCCTGGGGTATAGTGCCCCTTGCAAAAAAGCAAAACCGGGGGATAATCGGTGCATAAACCGTGTTTGTGCCATAAAAAGCGTAAACATAACAGTAAAACAACACTTTTAGGCGCCTTGGAGTAGGGGACGCGTCGTGCGAAACCCGATGGTGAGGCACCGAACTTGATAAAGAGGTCTGAAGCATGGTAGAAATTAAACAGTTGGCGGTTCAACTCCGTCAAGAGACCGGCAAGCGGCGCAACCGCCGTTTGCGGGCCTCCGGAGTGATCCCCGCGGTCCTGTACGGACACAAGCAGGACAGTGTCTCGTTGTCGGTCCAAGCCGACGACGTCGAGGCGGTTCTTCGTCACGGAAGCCGTTTCGTCGTTCTGACCGGTGCTTTGAGTGAGCGCGCGTTCATCAAAGAGTGCCAGTGGGACACTTGGGGCCAGGCGATTCTTCACGTCGACTTCACCCGCGTCAGTGAGCATGAGCGTATCCGTTTGACGGTTCCGGTCGAGCTGCGCGGCGAGGCCCCGGGCGTGAAGGATGGCGGTGTCGTGAAGCAGGTGCTGCACGAGATCGAAGTCGAATGCGAGCCGGCCAGTGCTCCTGAGAAGATTGAGGTCAATATCAACGGTCTCGGTCTTCCCGGTATCATTCATGTCGAAAATGTCGCCTTCCCCGAAGGTGTTCGTCCGCTCATCGTCGGTACGACCGTTGTGGTCGAGTGCAACGAGGCGGTGGAAGTCACCGAGGAAGAAGCCGAGGCCAGTGCCGATGGCGCCGAGCCCGAGGTGATTGGACGCAAGAAGGCGGAGGAAGAGGAGGCTTAATCTATATAGGCATCCCCTTTCGCGGAAGGTTCACTTGGCCAAAACAGCGGGGGAGTTCCTTAAGATAATGTTCCACTGGTTATTTCGGCGTATTCAATCATCCGCTGATACGATGAAACCTGAGAAGATCATTATCGGGCTTGGAAATCCCGGAAACCGCTACCGCGGGACGCGCCACAACGCCGGATACATGGTACTGGCGGTTCTGGCGAAACGGCTGGGGATTTCATCCCGGCCGAGGACACAATTCCAAAGCGAGACGCTCAGCGTGACCATCGCGGGGAAAAGTGTACTGCTCGTCTCTCCGCTGACGTATATGAACGCCAGCGGAACCGCGGCCAGAGCCGCTATGGCATTTTATAAGCTCGCGCCCGAAGACCTTTTGGTCATCTGCGACGACGTCGATCTTCCCCCCGGGAAGATTCGTGTTCGCCAAGAGGGCGGGAGCGGGGGCCAGAAAGGCCTGGGCGATATCCTCCAAAAACTCGGGACAAAGAGCGTCGCTCGCGTCCGAGTGGGGATTGGGCGCCCGCCCGGTTCGATGGATACCGCCGACTATGTCCTTGGGACGTTCGGCGCCGGAGAAAAGCCCCAGATGGAAAGTGCCCTTGAGCGCGCGGCCTCGGCGGCTGAGTGTTGGGCAGAAAAAGGAACAGCCGAGGCGATGAATCGCTTCAATGTCGACCCAGACGTTAAATAAACGCTCTTGCCGCCGACAGCTGTTGAAACCGAAAAATCGATTCTGACATACAATACACCTTAAGGAGTACTAAGTTGACTGAACACGTTTATGAGACTCTGTTTATCCTGGATACGGAGCAGTACAGCCGTAACCCGGAAGAAGTTTCCGGACAGATCGCCAAAGCGATTGAGGAACTTGGCGGTACGGTCCGTGTCAGCCGCGTTTGGGACGAGGACCGCAAACTCGCCTACGAGATCGATGGTCACAAGCGGGGGACCTATTGGCTGGTTTATTACCGCCTGGATACCGAGAAGACGAAGGATCTCAATCGTCAGTTCCAGCTGATGAACCCGGTCGTTCGTTTTCTGACGATCACGATCGACGAGCGTCTCGAGGAAGCGCTGGTCAATCACGCGCTCAATCCGCCCAAGCCGGCGGAACCCGAGACGAAGGCCCCGGCCGGGGACGATGTCTTCGCCGAGGACGAAACCGATGACGATGAGGCGCAGAAAGAGCGGTAATCGCTCATGTTCGCGCGTCCGAGGCCCTTTGCCCAGGGCCTACGCCCCGTTTTCTTTGGCCGGGGGGCTTTCCCCCGGTCTGGAAGCGCAGTTGTTTGAACTCAATACACCAGCTGCGGACAAGCCCTGAATGAAAGCAGCATAACAAGACCTAACGAACTATAGGAAAGGGTTAAAGCATGGCGAGTTATAACAAGGTTGTTCTGGTGGGTAACGTGACGCGGGATCCTGAACTGCGCACCCTCCCGAGCGGTAATCCGGTTTGCGACTGTGGTCTGGCGGTGAACGATCGCCGCAAGAACTCCAATGGTGAGATGGTCGAAGACACGGTTTTCGTCGACGTCACCCTCTGGGGAAGGACCGCGGAGGTTGCCGCGCAGTACGCGAAGAAGGGGACACCGATCCTCATCGACGGTCGTCTGAAGCTCGACTCGTGGGAAGTCGACGGCCAGACCCGTACCAAACTGAAGGTGGTCGGCGAGCGGCTCGTGCTTCTCGGCTCCGGCAACCGTCAGCAGGGCGGCGACTTTCCGCAGCGCCAGGGCGGCTATCAAAACAACGGCTACGGTTCTCCTCGACCTTATCAGGGGAACCAGCCGACTTACCCCGGGAACAGTTATCCGCAGGACTACCCGAATAACCCCCCGAACCAGGGGCAGTTCGATTCCCCCTCCGATATGGGTGGGGAGGATATCCCCTTCTGATTCGCACGCGCGGGGTACCGGAGAGACTATCTGGGTGACAAGCAATAAATCTAGACAAACGAATAATCCAGGTGACAAACATGATTAAGATTGAAAAAAATAAACGCGCTCGCCGTCATGAGGGCAAACGTCTTCCTCTCGGCCCGAACGGCGGTGTCCAGCTTCTCCTGATTCAGACGGTTGTTCCGCTCGGGAAGCAGGGTGACGTTGTCGAGGTGAAACCGGGCTACGCGAACAACTACCTGATTCCCCAGGGGCTGGCGACCGTGGCGACCGATCACCATCGCCGTATGATCGAGAAGCATCGTGAGCTGCTTCGCGAGATTCAGGCGCAGCGTTTGGCCGGTATGAAGCGTCTGGCCGAGCGACTCGCCGGTCTGCAGATCACGATCGAGGCCAGGGCGAACGAAGAGGGGAACCTCTACGGGTCGGTTGGCGCCGACGAGATCGTCAAGGCCTTGGCCGC
>CADBTE010000226.1 GCA_902797455.1 uncultured Planctomycetota bacterium
GGGGCGCGCCATTCAGGCGATTGTCGCGCGGAACCTCTACCGCTATTGGTTCTCGTGGCCGACAATGATGGGGATCACCTGGTGGAACACCGTCGACGACTGCGCCGTCGAGGGAGAACCGAGGACCAGCGGTCTGTTCACCCGGCAGATGGAGCCGAAGCCGTCGTTCTTCGCGCTCGATCAGCTGATCAATCACGAGTGGAAAACCTCAATCACCGCCGTGGCGAAAGAATCGATCTTCGACTACACCTTCCGAGGATTCAAGGGGACTTACGAGGTCCGCTGGACCACCGAGGAGGGAGAGCCGATGACGATGACGATGCAGGTGGAGTGATCTTTTTTCCGCCTTCACTTTTTTCAGAAGCGCTCCCTCCCGCGCGAGGGGGCGCTTCATCGACCGGATCGGTGTTCTTCCTCTTGTGTTTTTTTCTTTTGTCACGTAAAATGACCGTTGGATAAAACACTAACTTTAGGCAAAATACAGCGTTTCCCCCGACCGAAAGCCCCATAGCGAAGGACCTATGTCAGATTCCTATTCACCGACGAACGACAGCGCGAACAAGGGCAAAAGCGGGGACCGAGGGCCCCTTCTTTCGATCCTGATCCCTGTCTATAACGAACAGGCGTACCTGGCCCGGATCGTCCGGCGGGTGATCGACGCCCCCCTGCCCGGGAATTTGCGCCGGGAGCTGATCTTGGTCAACGACGCCTCGAAAGACCGGACCGCCGAGGTCATGGAACAGCTGCGGCAGCAGTGGCCCGATCTGATCCGCGTATTCCACCAGAACCCCAACCAGGGGAAAGGGGCGGCGATCCGCCGGGCGATCAAGGAGATGTCGGGCGACTACGCGATCATCCAGGACGCCGACCTGGAGTATGACCCGAACGACTACCCGTCGGTCTTAACGCCGCTTTTGGAAGGGTACGCCGACGCGGTCTATGGGTCGCGCTTCGCCACGCGAACGATGCGGCGCGTCCTTTTCTATCACCACAAACTCGGGAATCTCTTTCTGACCCACCTGTCGAACTTCACCACCGGGTACGACCTGACCGACATGGAGACCTGCTACAAGGCGTTCCGCGGCGAGATTCTCAAGTCGATCCCGCTGCGGAGCAACCGTTTCGGGATCGAGCCGGAGATCACCGCCAAGATCGCCAAACGGGGGCTGACCGTCTATGAGGTCCCGATCAGCTACCACGGCCGCCGCTACAGCGAGGGGAAAAAAATCGGCTGGAAAGACGGTTTCAGCGCGATCTACACGATCCTCAAGTACTGGCTCATCGACGACTGCTGGGACGCCGAACAGCTTCACGCCACACGTCTGCTTCGGACGATGGAATACTCGCGCAACTTCACCCGGCGAATCACCAAAGTGATTCTCCCCTTCCTCGGGACCAAGATCGCCGAGGTCGGCGCCGGGATCGGAACGATCGCCCGGGCCCTTCCGCAGCGGGAGCGGCTTTTGCTCACCGACAGCGAGGAGCGTCCTCTGAAGATTCTTAAAAACTCCTATGACGGCAACGCCGTGGTGGAGGTTCACCGGTTTGACCCCGCGCCTGAGGAAAAAACGGCCACTTCCGACGCTCCCGAAACCGACGGCGATATCCCGACCGATAACGACACCGTCCTCTTCCACAACCAACTGCAAAAGTACCGCGACCCCGCCGCCGTACTGCGCCGCCTCAAGACGCTTTTGGCCGACGACGGGCGTTTGATCGTCACCGTCCCCTCCCATCCGTTCCTCTTCGGGAAGATCGATCAAGAGTTGGGGAACCTGCGCCGCTATACCCGCGAGGATCTGCGCCGGGTTCTGGAGGAGGCCGGCTTTGAGGTCGAGACGTTTCTTTCGTACAACCGCCCCGGTTTCGGCCCGACGCTCTGGTGGAAACTCACCGGCGCTCAAGAGCCGGGACGCTGGCTGATGAAGCTCTACGACTTCACCTTCCCGCTGACCTACCAGGTCCGACGTATTTTCCCCCTCCCGGGGACGTGTCTCATCGCCGCGGCCCGCCCGGCGGCTAAGAAAAGTTGAAAAAAACGAAAATCACCGGTACAATCCCCGGCAAAGGGAGTCCCGGGGAAGCGGCCCCTTTTTATCGGCCGGACGCAGATTATGAGGAGTCAATACTATGCAGATTGCTGTCATCGGAAGCGGATACGTTGGACTGGTTACCGGGACCTGTTTCGCTCAAATGGGGAACCGGGTCACCTGCGTCGACAGCGACGAGGCGAAAATCCGCCGCCTTTGGCACGGCGATATCCCGATCTATGAACCGGGACTGGCCGCGATGATCCGAAGCGGATCCGACGCGGGGGATCTGTCGTTCACGACCGACCTGGCCGCGGCGCTGCGCGGGGCCGAGATCGCCTTCATCGCGGTCGGCACCCCGATGAAAGAGGACGGTTCGGCCGACCTGCAGTACGTTCTGGCGGTCGCCGAGGAGATCGGCCAGAAGATGTCGGGCGATCTGATCGTCGTCGATAAATCGACGGTTCCCGTGGGAACCGCCGACAAGGTGCGCGAGACGATCCGGCGGCAGCTGGACAGGCGCGCCGCCGCCGGCGATACCGCCGCGGCCGCCTACCGTTTCGACGTCGCCAGCAATCCGGAGTTTCTCAAGGAAGGGGCGGCAATCGCCGATTTCATGCGTCCCGACCGAGTGGTCCTGGGGGTCAATTCTCCCGAAACCGGACGGGTGCTTTCCCACCTGTACGAGCCGTTCGTCCGCCGCGACAACGCCCTGCTGCTGATGGACGTGCGCAGTGCCGAGATGACCAAGTACGCCGCGAACGCGATGCTGGCGACCCGTATCAGTTTTATGAACGAGATCTCCCGCCTGTGCGAAAAGGTCGGGGCCGATATCGGTCATGTCCGCGCGGGAATCGGTTCCGACCGGCGAATCGGGACGGCGTTTCTCTTTCCGGGGTGCGGGTACGGGGGAAGCTGCTTTCCCAAAGATGTTCAGGCGCTTATCCATATGATGCTGGAATACGACCTTCCCGCCCCTCTGCTCAACGCCGTCGAGGAGGTCAATCGCGTGCAAAAAGAGGTTCTCGTCGAAAAAGTGATCGAGCGCTTCGGTGATTCCTTGGTCGGCCGCGTCTTCGCCCTGTGGGGGCTGGCGTTTAAGCCGAACACCGACGACATGCGGCAGGCGCCGTCGCTGGTGATCGTCCGCCGGCTCATCGAGCGGGGAGCGGCCATCCGGGCTTTCGATCCCGAGGCGGTCGAGCAGGCGAAGATTTACTTCGACGACATTCCCGAAGGGAAGATCAGTTATGTCAGCAACAAGTACGACGCCCTAAACGGCGCCAGCGCCCTGCTGCTGCTGACCGAGTGGAACGTCTTCCGCAGCCCCGACTTCGACGAGATCAAAGAGCGGCTGCGCGAACCGGTCATCTTCGACGGCCGAAACCAGTACGTCAACCTTGACCTTCCCAGCCGCGGGTTCGATTACTGCGCTATAGGAAGCCCAATGCGCCGCGGCATGCGCGATTAGATCGGTGCGCTTACGTTTCCCTTTCAGCTCGAAAAACGCCGGTTTTCCGGTGTTTTTCGAGGCCGCGTTTTTTTAAAGGGTTTTCCCGCCCGCGGGAAGGGACGCGGGTGGTGCCATGGCGCTTATCAATCCTCTTGCCTAGATGGGTAAATCTCGTAAAATATACTTCATTCGGCAAAGCTCTCGAAATCACCAGGAAACGGCCTTCCCGTTATCCTGTCTTTGGTATTCTTCCACGACCGTCTCAAAGGAATAATCTATGCGGGACCTGACAACCAAAGGTTTTTATCGCCTTCTTTCGATGCTCGCGCCGCTGTTCGCGCTGGCGCTTTCCGGCTGCTACGAAAAGATCGATACCGCCGATGTCAAGAGGCCGCCGGTTCCGGTCGTTCTGGCGACCGCCGAAAAACAGGACATCCAGATATATTCTCTGCTTACCGGCAAGACCCATACCGATCCGGTCAACATCGTCCCTCGGGTGCGGGGAATCATCGAGTCGGTGAACTTCCACCCCGGTGATGTCGTTAAAGAGGGGGATATCCTCTACGAGATCGAGAAGTTCGATTATCAGAACAAGCTCGACGTCGCCAAAGCCCGCCGAGATGTCACCGCCGCCAATGTCGAAAAGACCAAGGCCGACTACGACCGCGATCTGGCGCTTCAGCAGCAGGGACAGGGGTTCACGACCCAGGCCGACATTGACCGTGACAAGGCGCTCTACGACGAGGCCAAGGCAAATCTCGCCTCGGCCGAGGCCGATATCTCGATGGCCGAAAAAGAGCTGGAGCGATGTACGATCAAGGCGAATGCCACCGGACTGATCAGCCGGACGCTGATCGCCCAGGGCAATATGGTCGACGGCACCGCCGGTACCGGGACGATCCTCACCAACATCGCGCCAATGGACCCGATGTACGTCTACTGCCAGCTCACCGATTCGATCTTCAATAACTTCATGGCCACGCTTCGCCAGAGGTTCAAAGAGCTCCTCGGTGACCAATTCGACGAGACGATCCCCTATGACAACGTGGCGCTGTCGAAAATCGCCAAAGACCATGGTCTGGAAGGTTCGATCACCTTCTCAATGGGGATGCGCGGCGACGTCGATGAAGAGGGGAATCAGAATTTCCCCTACACCGGAACGATCGACTTCACCGACAACCAGATCGACACGGCGACCGGAACGATCACCATTCGCGGCAAACTCGATAACCCAAGCTATATGATCTACCCCGGAAATATCTGCAACGTTCGGATCCCGGGCAAAGAGATCGGCGGCGCTGTTCTGGTGGAGGAAAAAGCAATCTGCCGCGATTTAAGCGACTCTTTCCTCTGGATAATCGACGCCAACGGCAAACCGATGAAGCAGACGGTCAAACTTGGTCCGCAGTACGGTCAAAAAATGCGGGTCATCGACTCGGGTCTTCAAGGGGGAGAGAAGTACGTGCTCGAGGGAACACTCAAAGTCAGCCAGGGGTGCGATATCACCGAAGATATCCCCAGGCCCGACGATCAGCAGCCCGCGCCGGCTGACGCTCAGACGGCTGACACTTCCGCCCAGGCGCAGTAATCCATCCCTCGTCACCCCCCAATAGGAAAGATAACCCGATGTTTTCGCGTTTCTTCATTGACAGGCCTATTTTCTCGACGGTCGTCTCGCTGATCATTATGCTCGCCGGGGCGGTGGCGTACACCAAGCTTCCGGTGGCGCAGTTCCCCGATATTGTCCCGCCGGTGGTCACCGTCTCGGCCGTCTACACGGGGGCCGACCCGCAAACCATTGTCGATACGGTCGCCGTCCCGATCGAACAGCAGGTCAATGGGGTCGATCACATGATTTACATGAGCTCGACCTCGGACAATGGGAGCTACACCCTCACGGTCACCTTTGATATCGGGACCGACCCCGATATGGCAACGGTTCTCACGCAGAACCGTGTCTCACTGGCCGAACCTTCGATCCCCACTGAAGTCACTCGTCTGGGAATCCAGGTCAAAAAGCGTTCCACCAATATGCTCGGGCTCTTCTGCCTGTGCGAAAAAGAACGAAAAGACAGCGACGGCAATATTCTTCCCCCACAGAAGGACGACCTCTACCTAAGCAACTTCGCCACCATCTTCGTCAAAGACCAGATAGCGCGTGTCCCCGGCGTCGGCGAGGCGTCGATCATGGACTCGAAAGACTACAGTATGCGCGTCTGGCTCGATCCGACGATTCTCGCCGAGCGTCAAATCTCTGTCCAGGAGATCGCCGCGATCTTGCAAGAGCAGAATGTTCAGGTCGCCTCCGGCGAAATCGGCGGCGCCCCGATTCCGAAGGGACAGGTGCAGGATCTGATCATCACCACCAAGGGACGCCTTTCGACCGTCGAGGACTTCGAAAATCTCGTTGTCCGCACCGACGAGGACGGCCGTGTCCTTCATCTTAAAGACATCGGCGGCATTGAACTGGGCAAATATTCCTACGGGAAGAGCTCGATCTATAACGGCCGCCCCTCTTCGGCGCTGATGATCTATCAGTCACCGGGAGCCAACGCGGTCGATGTGATCGAAAATGTCCGCAAAAAGATCGCGGAAATGAAGCCGATGCTTGACGAGAGCTGTCTGGAGATCCTCCCCTGCTACGACGCGACCGTCTTTATCACCGAATCGATCGCCGAGGTGAAAGAGACCCTCTATCTGGCGGTTCTCATCGTAATCGCTGTGGTCTTTATGTTTCTGCAGGACTGGCGCGCGGCGCTCATTCCGACCTTGGTCATCCCGGTCTCGCTTGTCGGCACCTTCTTCCTGATGATGCTTTTCGGCTTCTCGATGAACACGCTGACGATGTTCGGGCTGGTTTTGGTCATCGGAATCGTCGTTGACGACGCGATCGTCGTGGTCGAGAACACGCAGCGTATTCTCGAGCTCGACCCGAATGTCTCTCCGCGCGACGCCGCGAAGAGATCGATGGAAGGGGTGACCGGCCCAATTCTGGCGACCACCTGCGTGCTGTGCTCGGTCTTTATTCCGACGACCTTTATCGGCGGGATGACCGGTATGCTCTATACCCAGTTCGCGCTGACGATCGCAGGCGCGGTGGTGATCTCGGCGCTGTGCGCGCTGACAATCTCACCGGCCCTTTGCGCCATCTTCCTGCGCCATCCCGACGGGAAACGCAAGAACATCTTCTTCCGCGGCTTCAACACCACGTTCGATCTTTTCGCTTCGTGCTACAACGGCATCCTCGGTAAGATGGTCCGTCTCCCGATCCTGATGCTCTTTATGTGGATCGCTCTGGTGATAGCGCTGTTTTGGGGAATGGATGTCATGCCGTCCGGGTTTATCCCGAATGAGGACCAGGGGGTTCTCTTCGTCGACGTCCGTCTCCCCGACGGCGCGTCGGTCGAGAGAACCGACGAGGTCCGCGCGAAGGTCGACGCGATTCTCCGGCAAGAGACGGCGCAGCAGTCGGTTCTTCTCCTTTCGGGTTACTCGATGCTCAGCGGCTCGAGCGCGTCGAACCTTCTGCTCGGCGTGGTCAATCTCAACGAGTGGAAACAGCGCGGTCCCGATGAGAGCGCCTTTGTACTGCAGGCGAAGCTCCACCGCAAGCTCAACGCGATGATTCCCGAGGCGAACTCACTGGTCTTCCTCCCACCGCCGATTATGGGAATCGGGACCAGCGGTGGTCTGGAGTGTGAAATTCTCGATCAGCGAGGCAGTACCAACACCGTCCTGGCCGACTCGGTTGAACTGATCAAAGAACGCGGGCAGGAGAGCGGCATCTTCTCGACCCTCACCTCGACCTTCCGCCCGACCATTCCGCAGCTGTATATCGATATCGACCGAGAAAAGGCGAAGAAGATGGGAATCAACCTCAACGAGATATTCTCGTCGCTTCAAAGTTACCTCGGCTCGAGCTATATCAATGACTTCAACACCTTCCAGCGCGTCTTCCACGTCGTCGTCCAGGCCAACGGCTATAACCGTCAGACGATCGACCAGATTCTCAATATTCCGCTTCTCAACGAGAAGGGAAAGAAACTGACGATGCGCTCCATCGCCACGGTTCGCGAGATCGTCGGTCCTCAGTCGCTGTCGCGTTTTAATCTCAGCAGCGCCACGATGATCACCGCCGACCTGGCTCCGGGCCAATCGACCGGTACCGGCATGAATTTCCTTGAAGGACTGACCAGTGAGCTCCCCGAAGGGTTCGGCGTCGACTGGACCGGCATGACGTACCAGCAGAAGAACGTCGGCACGACGGTGGTTGTCGTCTTTATTCTGGCGTTCCTCTTCGGCTTCCTGACCCTGGCCGCCCAGTACGAGAGCTGGTCGGCGCCAATCATCATTATGATGGCGGTCCCGCTGGGGGTTTCAGGGGCGATTTTGGCCGTGGCGCTTCGCGGTCTGGATATCAATATCTACACGCAGATCGGTCTGATCATTATGATCGGCCTGTCGGCGAAGAACGCCATTTTGATCACCGAGTTCGCCCGCGACAACCGCCTCAAAGATAAAATGGGGATCATCGATTCGGCGATGAACGCCGGACGCCAGCGTCTGCGCCCGATTATGATGACCAGCTTCGCATTCATTCTCGGGGTGGTTCCGCTGGCGATTGCCTCCGGCGCCGGCGCCAACTCGCGTCGCGCGATCGGAACGGCGGTGTGCGGCGGGATGCTCGAGGAGACGATGATCGGTATTGTCGTCACCCCGGTGCTGTTCGTTCTTCTGACGCGTGTCTCGGAATGGACGATGAAGAAGTTCCACGCCGCGCTCGGCACCGCCCACGAAGAGCTGCCGGATGACGGCAAGGCACAGCCGGCCGGCGACGCCGAGTAAACGCCCGTAAAAACGTCCATGGCGGGAGGTTTTTTCCTCCCGCCTTTTTTATCGCACTGTTTGTTGACACCATTATTAATTAGCCCCAGCGTGACGCCATGACCACCCGAAAACAACCGCTTCGACTTTTGCCGCTGTTTCTGATTCTTTGTCTGCTGTGCCCGCTCGGCTTATCGGCGGCACTCTCCCAGGAAAGCCCGCAACAGGGTATGCGCCAGGCCTATCTGCGCGAATTGGAACCGTGGATCGGCGCGGCCGCCACGCAGCTGCGCCGGGTCGGGGACGATATGATGGTCTTCGGACTGGGGCAGAGCGGGCACTGGTATATGCAGGCCCACGATACCGCGTTTTGCGCCTTCGCCGTTCTGGGGACCGACCCCCTGACCGACGAGTCGCGCGCGGGAATGACGCGCGAGGAGATGAAGGCCGCCGCGCTGGCGATGCTTCGCTATACCCTGCGCACTCACCAATCGGGACCGGACGTGTGCGCCGACGGCAAGAAGTGGGGGTGCGGTACCTTCACCCAGCTGGGATTGGAACGGATGACCGCGGGTATCGACGCGCTGGAGGACGACCTCGACGACGAAATGCGGGAACGGCTCAAAAATGTCTACGCCGGCGAGGCGGACTATCTGCTGGGAGTCCCCGTCGCCGCGGGACTGACGAAGGGGAATATCCCGGAGGTGAACACCTGGCGGGGAGCGACACTCTGGAAAGCGGCCGCGCTTTGGCCGGAAAACCCCAACGCCGGGAAGTGGCGCGATAAGTCGATCGCCCTGCTGCTGAATTCCATTTCGATCCCCTCCGATGAACGCAGCGAGGCGGTCGTTGACGGGCGAATCGTCAAAGAGAGCTTCGCGGGAGCCAATTTTTTTGAGTCGTACGGCTGCAATCACCACGGTTATCAGAACGTCGGGTATATGAACATCGTTCTGTCGAACCGAGCGCTTCTGTACTTCTGGTGCAAAAAGCACGACGTTCCGATCCCCGGGGCATTCTATCATCATCTCTCCGGCCTGTGGACGGTTGTTAAGAGCTGCCTGTTCGATGACGGCCGCCTTCTGCGCGTCGGCGGAGATACCCGTGTGGCGTACACCTACTGTCAGGACTACGCGATTTTTTCGTGGCTGCTGGCGGCCGACGCCCTCGCCGACCGGGATACCCCGCGGTACGAGTCCGGATGGCTCGATCAGGTTCACCGCGAACACCAGGAGAACCCCGACGGCTGGTTTATGAAAAAGCGCCTCCGGCGGCTTTGGGAGCTCTCGCCGATGTACTTCCAGCGATTGGAGGGGGACAAGGCGTGCACGCTGGCCAGTGCCGCCTATTGGCATCGGATCTTTGATCTCGACGTCCCCCGCGCGGAAGAAAACACCCCCCAGCGCCTGAACGCCTGGAGCGACGACTACCACGGCACGTGGATGGTTCGGGGCAAGGATCGCATCGCCTCATGGACCTGGCGCGCCGCCGGGAGGCCGACCGGGATCTGTGTTCCCGCCGACGGTTCTGATTTGGCCGACTGGCAGGGAAATCTTTTGCCGGAACTGCGCGGCGCCGGGCTGACTCATTCGATCAAGCCGACCGAATGGACCGCCGAGTCGTTCGACGGAGGGTTCGTGACCTGCGGCCGCTGTGAGGCGCGTTCGGGCGCCCCTCTGGCCGAGGGGGACCACGCCGATTTTATCGGCGCCGTCTGGGGGTCGTTCTGCGCCCTGCCCGACGACCGAACCGTCGTCGTTCTTCAGTACGCCAAGGCGCTGTCGCCCTGTTTTTTGACCGGCTTAAGCGCGCTGAATCTGCGCCTTCCCAACGGCCCGTTCAACGGCGATCAGAGGACGTTTTACAGCGGAAGCGGCAATAACGCCGATGAGACAGTGTCCGCAACGTACGCCCCCCATCCGGAAGAAAACGAACTTGTCGACAACGGCGGCAGTTGGATCAACGCCGACAATAAACTCGGCGTCACCGCCATCTACGGGGGCACGCCCTTCCTTTCACGTTCCCCGAGCCAGGACACCTATATGCACAAAGGAGACAAAACACTGCTGATCGGCGGTTTCCTCTACTGCGACGTGATCGCGCAGAAGCGCTTTTTCGAGCCGACGCTCTTTGAGGAGAATACCGAGATATTCGACTGCGGCGCGGTTATCCGGACCGAAACGGCCGAGCAAACCAAGGCCGGCTGCGGCGGTGCCGCCAAGCGCCTGGGGCTCGATACCGCCGCGCGTATTCGCGCGGTGGAGATCACCGGCGCCGACGGAAAAACCTATATCTTAGCCGCCAACTTCAACCGCGAACCCCAAAC
>CADBTE010000227.1 GCA_902797455.1 uncultured Planctomycetota bacterium
GAAGGAATCGGCCAGCTGAACCTTTTCGCGTTCAAGATCGATCGGCCCGGGAGTCAGGAGCATTCGACGCGTCGACTCCTGCGTCGTGGAACGGTATTCGGGGAACCTTTCGGCGTCGGGTTTCGTCTGCTCGGCGCTCAGCCGGACGATCTGTTTCGCCGCTTTGTACAGCGACGATTGAAACGCCCAATCTTCCTCGAGCATCGCGTAGTCAACTAAGTGCCCCCGCCAAACCGTCAGGGCCTGCTCGATCACCGTCCAGGGATCTTTTTGCCCCGGGTACCGCTGCCGCCAGCCGGCGCGCTGGAGGCGCTCGGTTTCTTTCTGAAGATCGATCATCCAGGGGGTCTGCAGCCCCAGCAGAATCCCGCTTTTCGCCTTGCGCGTGTTCTGTATCCGAAAGAAATCGGCCGAGGCGCTGCGCGCTTGTTTCTCTCCCCGCTGACGATACAATCCGAGCGTCAGTTCCTGGCGCCGGGTCGAGTCGAGGAAGAAGGGGAAGTAACTGTCCCGCAGGAACTCCAAGTGCGTCGTGGTATCCAGGCGCTCGGTTCGCCCGGGATGTCCCGAGACCAAGACCAGTTCATTCTCTTGGGCACCGGCGGCGCTCCATCGCAGCCAATGCTCCGGCCGGTACGGCTGGCCATCGACGTAGACACGGAAGAACGAAAGGTCAAGATTGTAGCGCGGGTACTCGAAATTATCGGTCTCTCCCCCGAAATAGCCGACGTTCTCTTCCGGCGCGAAGACCAATCGAACATCGGTGAAACGGCGGTACTCGTAGAGGTGATACAGCCCGCCGCGGTAGAAGGTCATGACCTCGCAGAACAGGCCGGTACTCTTCATCGCCTCGGATTCGATCCGCGCGATCTCCTGCCGGCGCGCGGCCGGCCGCGCCCCCTCATCGACCGACTCCTCGGCGGCGCGAATACGATCGGTGACATCGACAATCTTCTCCAATTGCACCAGCTCCAGGTCGGGGCATTTCGCCTCCTGCTCAGGCGTATTGGCAAAGAACCCCTTCTCGGTATACGGATGCTCGGGGGTCGAGAGCTTATTGACCGCCGAGAAGGCGACATGGTGATTCGTCATCACCAGCCCATCGGGGGAGATAAACGAGCCGGACCCGCCGTTAGAGAAACGAACCGAACTTTTTTGCAGATGCTCCAACAGCTCGGGGGTCAGACGAACACCGTACTCCTTCTCGATCGCGTCGAGGGGGGGATCGTTAAAAAGCCACATCCCCTCGTTGGCCGCCGCCATACTCAGTACCGAAAGGGTAAGAAACAACCAGGTTAAAAATTTCATTATTCCGTAATCCAATAGCTGTGAGCGAAAAAAACACCCCCCACCTGTCGACAACAACGGTGGGGGGCGAAAAGACGCGTCCACACGGGAAAGGACAGATTTGTTTAACGTCGGCGTTACTTAGCGGCGGTGATCTTCCACAGCCCGCTGCCGAGTTCAAACGCCACGCGCCCGTCGGCCGCCTTCGCGTCGGTGATTTCGGCCTCGCCGTCGGCGCTGGAGAGCCTCACCGAATCGGCGTCGCTGGTCGGGACCGAGACGGTCGCCGTCGAGTTGACCGGGATATTCACCACCCAGGTGAACTGGTCCTCGACGATACGCCACTGGCTTTCGATCAGACCGCGAACGGAATCATAACTGGCGCTGACCCACTCCAGATCGCCGACCATACTCGGCGAGAGGGTAAAGTGTTTGAAACCGGGCTGTTCCTGATCAACCTTAATGCCGGCCAGATACTCGAAGTACCAGATCCCCAGGTCGCCGACGAGCATGACGTGGTTGCCGCTGTTCATCGCCGGATCGGCGGTGTCGCCGTTCCACAGTTCCCAGATCGTGGTGGCGCCCTTCTCGATCATATAACCCCAACTCGGGTAGTCGCGGTTCGACGAGAATTGATACGCCAGGTCGATTCGTCCGAAATCGCTCAGGACACGGTTCAGCCACTGACCGCCGATCAGACCGGTGCCGATATGACGGTTGGTAACGTTCTCGATATTGTTGACCAGCGCGTCGAAAACCTTCTGCTTGTTCTCTTCGGGAACCAGATCAAAGGCCAGCGGCAGGACCGAAGATGTCTGCGTGCCGTTGCTGTAGCACCCCTTCTCGGCATTGTAGAACACCTTGTTAAACGCCTCGGTCATCGCGGCGGCGCGGTCGAGGAAATCTTTCTCGTCGTCCGGCTTGCCCAAAAGCTTGGCGTCCTTAGCCATGAGTTTCAGGTTGTAGATATAGTACGCCGTCGCCAGCAGGCCGGGATCGGTCTTGCGCGCGGGGTCTTGCGAGTGGATCAGGATCGGATCCTCCGGCGGAACACACCAGTCGCCGTAGTTATCCTTGTCGATCGTCCCATCCTC
>CADBTE010000228.1 GCA_902797455.1 uncultured Planctomycetota bacterium
GCCGAAGAAAGGACTCGAACCTTCACCCCCAGTTACGAGGACTAGGACCTGAACCTAGCGCGTCTGCCAATTCCGCCACTTCGGCTTTTTGTGACGAATGCCCTCGCGGGCCAATCGACACGGTGGCATTATAGCCGCCTGACAGGATTCATCAAGGGAGGGTATCTTCGGAAAAACCGTTTCCCAGAGAGGAAAATGCCCTCACGCCAGAGGTTTATCCCCCGAACGAACCACGAGCTTCGGTTTTTCGATCATCACCGTCGTGTTCTCCTCAACCGAATGAATCAGCCATACGCTCGACCCGATGACCGATCCGCTGCCGATGACCGTCTGCCCCCCGAGAATCGTCGCGTTGGCGTAGACCACAACGTTATCCCCCAAGGTCGGGTGCCGTTTGGTCCCCCGTTCGAGCATCCCGTGCTCATCTTTCGGGAAACTCAAAGCGCCGAGGGTCACCCCCTGATAGAGTTTGACCCAAGAGCCGATCTCGCAGGTCTCGCCAATCACCACACCGGTCCCGTGATCGATAAAGAAATGGTGGCCAATCTTCGCCCCGGGATGGATATCGATCCCGGTGCGTGAGTGCGCCCACTCGGTCATCAAACGGGGAATCAGCGGGATATTCAGTTCCAGCAGGGCATGAGCCAAACGATAAACGGTGACGGCGATCAGCCCCGGATAGCAGATGAGAAACTCTTCGGGCCCCTTGCAGGCGGGGTCCCCCACATAGGCGGCTTCAACATCCAGGGCAAGTTGACGGCGGATCTCGGGGAGGAGAGCGAAGAACGCGAGCACCTTTTCGCGTCCAACCTCCAGAAGTGAATCCATCCGCTCGGGGGTACAGTGCGTATCCTGCCGGCGGCCATGGCAAAACGCGCGGGAGAACTGAACCGAGAGCGTCTCGTAGAGGCGCTCGAAGGTATCGCCGACCAGATTGAGGATATTGTCGAAATTAAGCCGGTCGCGGCGCTGGAACCCGGGATAGAGGACCTCGAACAGATCAGCGATCACCTCGGCGATCACCTGACGGTTGGGAAGCGGACAATGCCCCAGGTGGTGCGTCGAGGGAACATCGATGTACGACCGGCAGAGCTTCCCGGCCAGCTCGGCAAGCGAGGCCTGATGCCGTTGGGATTCAGACTTGCATTGTTGGGGACCTGAGAGAGGAATTTCGCTGGACATTGCGCGCCGATATCTCTTTACCGTTTAACTTAGGCGATTGCGGAAATCGTTGTAGTCGAAGATCCGATGAACCCGAAAGGTATCACCCGGAACGGAGGAATCACACGAGACGATCGATGGGAGTTCGATCCCGTTGAACGTGGTGTTCTTGCAGGTAGTATATTGCGACATATCGTCAAAGACGAGGCGATCCCCGATTTTGACCGCCTTCGGGAAGATATATTCCCCGATATTGTCCCCCGACAGACAGGTCTTGCTGCCGACGATATACTTGAACCCGCTTTCCTCCAGCGGGGCGTCGGCATCTTCGATGTTGCGGCGCGCACCTAAAATTTCGGGGGTGTAGGGCATCTCCAGGACGTCGGGCATGTGGGCCGCCGCCGAAGTGTCGACGATCAGCACGTCGATTCCGTTGGGGTTCTCGATGACGTCCAGAACCGTGGCGACCAAAAAACCAGTGTGAATAACGTGGGTCTCGCCGGGTTCGAGGATGATGTCAAGGTGATATTTCGAATGGAAGTCGTTGATAATGCGGCACAGACGATCCACATCGTACCCTTTGCGGGTGATATGGTGGCCGCCGCCGAAATTGATCCACTTGATTTGGTCGAAATAACGCTCGAACCGCTCACAGACCACATCGACCGTGCGCTGCAGAACGTCGGACCCCTGCTGGCACATCGTGTGGAAATGAAAACCGTCGATCCCGTCCAGCGCGTTATCGCCCGCGTCGATCAGCCCCTCCAGCCGAACACCAAAACGGCTGCGGGTGGTACACGGGTTATAGATCTCTAACTGAACCTCGGAGTACTCGGGGTTGATGCGCAGCCCGACCTGGATCTTTCGGCCGCACTTCTCGACCTTGGGACGGAAACGCTTCCACTGCTCCAGGGAGTTGAAGATGATATGGTCGGCGATACGGCACAGCTGATCCATCTCGGCATCGGAGTAGGCCGGAGAATAGACGTGGATCTCCTTCCCCCGGCCGAAATAGTCCTGTCCGAGGCGCGCCTCGTTCAGCGAACTGGCCGCGACCCCCGAGATGTACGGCGAAATCTCATCGAAGACCCCCCAGGTCGAGAAGGCCTTCAGCGCCAGGAGAATCTTCGCGCCGGTCCTTTTCTGGACGTCGGCGAGAATGTCCATGTTACGCCGGATCAGCGCCCGGTCGATGATGTAGTAGGGGGTTTTGATCTCAACCGCCGAATAATCGAAGTTGGGATACGTGTTCAACGGGTTCATATCGCCACCTCGTCCGCTTTGACTGGAAAAACACTACCGAGAGAAACGGCATCTAACTTTTTCACGCGGGATCACCCGCCGCAACCGCGGGCTTTTAAGTATAGCGGCTTTCAAAAAAACGAAAACACCATTATCCGCGCGCTTATCATCGCCGGAACGGCTTTTTCAGCGCCGCGGCCATCACCTCTTGGTGATTGAACGTCAGCTGGCGAACCCGAACCTGATTGAATCCCCAGGATTTGATCCGCCGGATATGAGCGGGAATATCGGCGGCCATCGCCAGGGAGAAGAGTTTCATCGTGAAGAGAAGCCCCCGAACAGCCATCTTGGGACGCAGAACAATCTCTTCCAGGGCATCCAGGGTATAGGAAGGAGCGACGTTCATATCGGCGATGATCCAGCGGGTCTTGAGAAACTCGCTGCGGCGCAGCGCGCTGATCTTCCCGCGCAGATGGCGAAAATTCGGGCTGCGCAGGACCGATGGCGCGATCTCGGCCGGATCGACTCCAATAACCTCGGCGCCGCGCGACAGCAGCGCCTGAGAGCCGCCTCCGGGTGCCGCGCCGATATCGGCACAGCGCGAACCGACGGCGATGGGAAAACCGCTCCACCAAAGTCCCTCCTCAAACTTCAGCCAGGCGCGGCTGGCGGCGTCAGGCGGCGGCGTCAGAGGAAAGAGCCCCCCGGGACAGCGCCGATGGAGAGAATCGGCCCGGTGGCGGCCCAGCCACCAGGTTCCGTCGGCGGTGACAATGACGTCTAAGCAAAACTCCCCTTCCCTCGCCTCCGGGGTCGGTTCCAGCCGTTCGGCCAGCGCGGCGGGAACCTCGGCGGTGATTTCGTAAAACAGCCGTCTGGCCTCGGGCGTTAATGCCGGTTCTCCCCGGCCGCCGCTGTCGGGACTCCAGACATGAAGGCAAAACCGCTGCCGCTGCTTCAGTTCCCGCTGCACAGTGGGGGCGGCCATCTCCCAAAAACCTTTGGGGCTGCCGCCGACCAGTTTTCCGATCGCCTCAACACAGGCACCGGCGAAGATAAGCTTCCTGAAGGAGGAAGGAAGTACGGTGCCGCCGTCCTGCTTATAGGTGAGAAAGCCGCCGGAAGAATAGGAAGGACGCATCTGGGGGAGGCGCTGTTTAAGCTCGGCTTTTAACGCCGGAACCGATCCGCGGGCGGTGGAAAAATACCAGTAGCGCGGCGTCTGCTCACCGTCTGTCAGCTGGGGGGAAAGTATCATGAAAGCGCCTTGTTTTCAACCGGAAAGCCCCTTTGTCAAGGGGAATCTGTTTTGTATAATAACCGAGGGGGTGTTTGTGGACAATATACCCGGCGCCTGTGCCGCGGGGAAGACCGGTTCGTTAAAAAGATTAAATCCAAAGAATTGGCTTAAAACCATGCAAAAAATAGGAGTGGGACTGGTTGGTTTCGGAACGATTGGAACCGGGGCAGCGCGGATTCTTCTGAACAAACGCGATGAAATCTTTCGCCGAACCGGCCAAC
>CADBTE010000229.1 GCA_902797455.1 uncultured Planctomycetota bacterium
TCCGACTAAAGTCTCAGCGGGGCGAACGGCTCCTCACGGTAACTCTCCGACTTGAAGCCCTCGGCGCGAACGCCGGGGGCTTCTTTTTTCTCGCCTTTTCCGTCTTCTCCCCTTCCCTTGCGAAGCTGCAAGCTCCTTGACTGCGGGGCATACCACTTTTATAATCTCGCCAGGGGGTTTTCCCGCGAAATGACAATAAAACACCCAAAACGCCGATTCAAAACCAACCGGTTCCGCGCGGGGCGCCGGCACGGTTTTTGAGGACCGACGAAAGCGATACCGATGGCTGTCCACAACTCAACCGAAGGGGTCTACCCCATCTCTTGGAAGCGTTACATTCTCCCATCCATTCACCCGCAGGGATGGAAGATTGTTTTCGCCGTCTTCCTCCTGTTTTTGACCGCCGCGCTGCTGTGCGGTTTCTTTATCCCCGCCCCCTGGGGAGCGCACGCCTGCGCCGCGGCGGCGATCGTCGGCATACCGCTTACCCTCTTTTCCTTCTACTTCTTCCGCAATCCCAACCGGGTGACTCCCGACGATCCCGAGGGGATCTTCTCGCCGGCCGACGGGCTGGTCTGCTCGATCGTCAAGATGGTTCCCCCCAAGACCCTCGCTCTGGGGGAAGAACAGCGGATCCGCGTCAGCGTCTTTATGAGCGTCTTCAGCGTCCATGTCAACCGCGCCCCCTGCGCCGGAACGGTTCGAGCCCTGACGTATCACCACGGCAAATTCGTCAGCGCCGCCGATAAAGAAAGTGACGAGAACGAACGGCAGGAAATCTGCCTGGAGCGGTCCGATTCGATTCGAATCGGGGTCGTTCAGATCGCCGGCCTGGTGGCTCGGCGGATCTACACTCCCCTGACGCTCGATCAGCGGCTTGCCGCCGGCGAGGTCTTCGGCCTGATCCGGTTCGGGTCCCGGCTCGACGTCTACCTGCCCCCCGGGGTACAGCCGTCGGTTCTCCTCGGCCAAACGACCGTGGCCGGCGAGACCCTCATTGCCCGCGTTGCGCAAAATCAAGCCGATTCAACCGGAACGGCTGACAGCGGCGCAGTCGAAGGAGATTTCTCCCATGCGCGATAACACGAAATTCAAACGCCTCTTTCCCAACAGCGTGACGATGCTGGCGCTGGCCTTCGGCGTCTCGTCGATCAATATGGCCTATTGGGGCGAATGGCGGCAGGCGGTCCTCTGCATTATGCTGGCGGGGGTCTTCGACTTCCTCGACGGCAAAGTCGCCCGTCTGCTCGGGGTTTCCTCCAAGTTCGGCATGGAACTCGATACCCTCTCGGACTTCGTCAGTTTTGGGGTCGCTCCCAGTTTTTTAATGTATCAGTGGACGCTCGACCCAATGCTGAAGCTCGATGTGATGAAGAATATCACCGACCAGACCAGCGCCATCAGCTCCGGCTGGGGGGTCGGGCTTTCGATCCACAGTCCGGTGGTCTCTAAACTCGACGCGGTCGGCATCGGCTGGGGGATGGTCCTGTTTATGACGATGTGCTGCGCGATGCGGCTGGCTCGATTCAACGTGATGGAAGAAAGCAAGACCCCGGGATACTGGAAACATTTCTTCGTCGGCGTCCCCGCCCCGGCCGGCGCGTTCCTGGCGCTGTTTCCCCTGATCGCCTCCCTGGCGCTGCCGCAGTACGACAGCTGTTTCCGCCAAACGGGAGTGGTCGCCTTCTGCCTGATCTTCTCGGGCATGATGATGGTCAGCCGCATCCCTACCGTCAGTATGAAATACGCCCGCGTTCCGGCGAAGGTATTCCCCTACGCGCGGATCATTCTGCTGGCGCTCATCGCCGCGCTTTTGTGCGCTCCGTGGTGGATCCTGAGCGCTCTGACGGTTCTCTACGTTCTGTCGTTCCCCTTCAGCATGTTCTTCTTCCGAAGGGCCAAAAAGCGCTACATCGCCGATGGGGGAAGCGAAGAAGAAGAGTTTTCGGCGGAACAGTAACCCCCGCGCGGGGCGCGCCGTTACCGTTCGGGCTTCGGAATCCGGGTGGGGCCGGGGCCGGAGGCGCTGTTTTTGTTCCCCTTGCCTCGTTTTCCGCGGCCGAAACGTTCCTTCTTGCTGACGCGCCGCGTCGTGACCTCCGAGCGTTTCTTGCCGATGAGCCCGCTCATCTGCTCGATTCGGTCGCGGATCGCCGCGGCACGCTCGAACTCGAGGTTCGCCGCGGCCTCGAGCATCTCCTTCTCCAGCTCGTTGATATACTCGGCGGTGATCACGGCCTCGTCCCCCTGGCGGCCGACCGCGGCGTTGGCCCGCTGATGCGCCTCCACCTCACTCTCGATTCCCTTGGAGATGTTCTTGCGAATCGTCTCCGGGGTGATCCCATGCTCTTTGTTGTAGGCGTTTTGAAGCTCGCGGCGGCGAAGGGTCTCGTCGATCGCCTTGCGCATCGAATCGGTGACTTTGTCGGCGTAGAGGATCACCTTGGCGCTGATATTGCGCGCCGAACGGCCGATCGTCTGAATCAGGGAGGTTTCGCTGCGGAGGAACCCCTCTTTGTCGGCGTCTAAGATGGCGACCAGCGAGACCTCGGGGAGGTCGAGTCCCTCGCGCAGCAGGTTGACGCCGACTAAAACATCGAAATTCCCCTCGCGCAGGTCGCGCAGCAGTTCGACCCGCTCGAAAGCGTCCAGCTCGGAATGAAGCCAGCGGCAGTTGACCCCCTCTTTCGAGAAATACGCCGAGATATCCTCGGCCAGACGCTTGGTCAGCGCCGTGACCAGGACACGCTCCTTCTTGGCGGCGCGCTCTTTGATCTGCTCTAAAAGGTGGGGAATCTGAATCGAGGCCGAAACAACCTCAACCTCCGGATCGAGCAGACCTGTCGGCCGAATCACCTGCTCGACGACGTGCTCTTTCGATTTCTCGAGCTCGTACGGCCCCGGGGTCGCCGAGACGTAGACCACCTGATTGACGCGCTCTTCCCACTCGTGGAACTTCAGCGGGCGGTTGTCCAGCGCGCTGGGGAGCCGGAAACCGTGATCAATCAGGTTTTTCTTTCGGGCCGCGTCGCCGTTGAACATCGCGTGAATCTGCGGCAGGGTCACGTGCGACTCATCGACGAACATCAGGAAGTCGTCGGGGAAGAAGCTAAAGAGGGTATCGGGCGGGGTTCCCGGCGCGCGGTCGGCCAGGGCGGCGCTGTAGTTCTCAATCCCCGGGCAGTAGCCAATCTCTTGAATGAGCTCGATATCGTACCGCGTTCGAGCCGAGATTCTCTGTGCCTCGAGCAGCTGTCCCCGCTGTCGGAAATACTCGATCCGATCATCCAGCTCCCTTTTGATCCGGCCGATGGCCCTGTCGATTCGCTCTTGGGGAAGGACAAAGTGCTTGGCCGGGTAGACACAGCAGTCCCCCAAACGCTGGATCGTCTGACCGGTGAGGGGGTTAATCATCGAGAGATTCTCGATTTCGTCCCCCCAGAACTCAACCCGAATGGCAAATTCCTCATAGGAGGGATGAATCTCCACGCAGTCCCCGCGCACGCGGAATTCCCCGCGGTCAAAGGCGGTGTCGTTTCGGGCGTACTGAATTTCGACCAGACGTTCAAGCATTTTGTCGCGGTCGAGCGTCTCGCCGACCGTCAGGGGGAGCATTAACGAGCGGTAATCCTCGGGAGAACCGAGCCCGTACAGAGCGCTGACGGTCGCGACGACGATCACGTCTCGGCGGCTGATCAGCGAGCTGGTGGCCGCTAAACGAAGACGGTCGATCTCATCGTTGACCGAGGAGTCTTTCTCGATGTAGATGTCCCGCTGGGGAATATACGCCTCGGGCTGGTAGTAGTCGTAGTAACTGACGAAGTACGAGACGGCGTTGTTAGGGAAAAACTCTCGAAACTCGCTGTACAGCTGCGCCGCCAGCGTCTTATTGTGCGACATCACCAGCGTCGGCCGATTGAAGTGGGCAATGACATTCGCCATCGTAAAGGTCTTGCCCGAACCGGTCACCCCCAGAAGGGTTTGATCTCGGGCGCCGGAGGCGATCCCCCGGATCAGCTTCTCGATCGCCCGCGGCTGGTCGCCGGACGGCTCAAACGGTTTATGGAGGTCAAAATTCATCGCGAGATCTTATGGATACCTGAGGAAAGGGCTCAAAACCGCCATTTTAACACAAATCAGACCTGTTTCCAAGGTTCTTTTTATTCTGGTGCCGCGCGGAGAGAATTCGCGGGAAACGTTGATAAATCCCGGACAATCTGATAGAATGAACTTTTCAGAGCTATGGAGGCCGAGAAAAAGCGCCTTTGATGAAGGAAAAACGAATCATCCCCTCGAAAATGCCTAACTCAAAGAAAAAATTACCGAATTTCAAGAGGAATCCCGACAGGTCGCGTGTTCGTGACCGCCGCCCGGGGTATATCTCCTTTAAGTCCACGTTTATCGTCCTGGCGCTGACGGCCATCCTTGCCACCGTCGGCGGTTATTTCGTCATCACTCAGTGCGACTTCTGGCCGCTCGACCTGTCCGCTCCCCCAACCGTTGTCGGCGCCTACGGTTCGCAAAATCAGTTCTTTACCTCTCTGCCGGAGCTGACAGCCCCCACGGCGATGGCCGCCGGAAGGGATGATACCCTCTTTGTCTCCGAGGGGGCCTCCATCCGCTGTTACGAGCTGCAATTCGCGCGGCGGTCCTCCGTCACGCTGCGGCTTCTTTGGAAACGCGACTTTGAGAGCACCGTCACCGCGATGCATTTCGTTGAGGAGGAAGAGAAAGTACTCCAGGGAATGCTCCTCGTCGGTCTGGGGAACAAGATCGAATCGGTCAATCCGAACCAAAAAGACGGCGGCGGCGTCCTGTTCGCCGAACTTCAGGACAACTCGATCGTTACCTCTATCGCCACGAATTCCAACGCCGTCTTCGCGGCCGATAAGCCAAACAATATTATCGTCAAGTACGATATGCTCGGCAATAAGATACAGGATATCGGCAGCAAAGAGGGGGCCGACGGGTTCGCCGGCTTCGACCTGGGCGAGGCGCCGACCTTCTGTATCGACTGCGTTCGAAACCCCAGCGTCCTTCTGGCGGCCAACCCGGCCAAGTCCCGGGTCGAGACCTTCGACGCTGAAACCGGCGCGTGGGACAGGGAACATTCCTGGGATAAGAGCCCCGACCGGCAGGGGGGCTTCGCCCCGGGGAACAATCCCTACTATCTGACGGTTCTCCTCAACCAGACGGTTATGACGGTCGAAACGGGAAAAAACGCGCGGATCCGGAATTTCAATCTCGACGGCGATCTGCTGCTGGAGTTTGAAGACCCCTTCCCGACCGATTCCTCCAAGACACAGAGCCCGCCGATGGTCTCGATCGGACGGGTCGTCGGAGGAACCGGCTACGCCATCTTCCTTCTCTCCTGCGACGGTCAGCTCTTCATCAATATCCTGGGCGGCTGAAATCCCGCCCCCCTCTTTTACGGAGCCGACCATATTCCGCGCCGATTTCGCCGGGCGTCTTCCTGGGCCGCGCGGAAACGCTCTTTTTTCTCCCGTGAGTAATTGTACTGCGGTTCATACTCGGCCAGTCCCAGATAGATCAGCTCCTCGTTGAGAAGAACCAAATCACCGACATCCCCCTGGCCGAGGTAGACCATCGCCAACCGGCGGCCGTATCGGTCGAACCGGTCGCCGTCGGCCGCCAGCGTGACCTTCCCCCCAAAGCTGAGAATTCTCTGTTTCGTGTGCTGCGAGGCCTCGGGGCCGTACGGCTGGACGGGCGAATTCGGCTTGATCGTCTCGGGGGTGTCGCAGCCGATGAACCGGATCGTCCATTTCCCCGACGCGCCATGAGCGGTGACGGTATCGCCGTCGACAAAATGGTCGACCATGACGGTTTCCAGGTCGGGGAAGTCTCCCTGCCCCGACGCGGCCGGCCCGGGAATCTCCGTCTTTTCACTGTCATTGGCGTTGAAAAGATAAATTAAACCGCCGAGAAGAATCAGGAGAAAGACGGTTGTCGCGAACGTCTTTTTGTATTCCGCGCGAGGGGCTGCCATAGGTTCTTTCACAAATCCGTTTGTCTAAAAATCCATTTGTCTGACGGGACGGCCGCACGCGTCACTTCCGGCCGCGCACCGCCCGCCTGAGCGCCGAGCGAACCGCCGCTGTGCCGGGAATTCGGTTCCGGATAAACGAAAGCTTCTGCCGAAGGTTGATCCCCGAGGAAAACAGGGCCCGCAGCAGTACCCCCTGTTTTCCGAGGAAACCGCGGCTCTCATACGCCCGGCGAAGATGATTGAAACAATCCTCCCGATCGACCGAGCGATGGAA
>CADBTE010000230.1 GCA_902797455.1 uncultured Planctomycetota bacterium
ATTGTAAAACCGTAGGAGGTTTTCGCTTCCGCCCGAGTATTTATTCTATACTGGCAGTAGTGTGGTGTACTGGCTTTGAGTGAGGCAAAGGTCGTCGTATGGGGTCGACGCAAATACCGCTTCGTTTTGAGGGACACGGAACTCGGCTTTACTTTCCGGGCGAGACTCTTGCCGGGAGCTACTCGCTGATGGATTTTGCCGATGAGGCGATCGAGACCGTCGAGGTCTCGGTACTGTGGCACACCGAGGGAAAGGGGAACGAAGATTTTGGCGTTCACGCCTTCTGGCGCCGGTCACTGAAAGCCGGCGACTGGATCGATCCGCGTACGCCGGGGCGTTTTAGCGTGACGCTCCCCAATTCTCCCTTAAGTTACGAAGGGGAACTTGTGAAAATTTACTGGGTGGTCCGTATTCGGCTCTTCTTCGCCGACGGAAGTCAAGAGGTTGTGGAACATCCGTTTCGTTTGGGGAATATCTCCTCGATTCGAATGCTCCGCGCGCTTCATTCCACCGAAGAGACCGACGATCGACGAGGGACCGGCCCAATGACGGAGGTGCTGCAGTGAGCTTGGCCGAAGAAGTTTACGATCCGATCTATAACCCGTTCTCGGTCCGCTACGTCCAGCCGGGGGCGATTCCCTTTCATTTCGACTCTCTTTTGCTGGAACGTTTTCGCGCCGAGTCTCCCGAACGGTTCGGGCATTATCTCTGCGAGGCGATTTCGCTGCGCCAAGAGGCCTCGACGTGGGTCGGATGCCGTCTGCTGGCCGAGCGATTGGAACAGACCCAGTTTCGCGGGCAGATCGTCGGTCCGCACGGGAGCGGAAAATCGACCCTTATGTGCTCGCTTCGGCCCGCGCTCGAAGCCATCGGCTGCCGGGTCTTCTCTTGGGAACTGCACGACCAGCAGAGCTTTCTGACCGGTGAGTTTTGGGACGAGATAGACCGGTTCCTTCGTTCCTCCGACGTCCCGCGCGGCCGTCAGGGTTCAAATATTCTCTTCCTCGACGGCTTTGAGCAGCTGTCATTTATCCAAAGACTGCGTCTGCGCAAGTATTGCCGTGACCGGAAAATGGGGCTGGTCCTGACCACTCATCTGCCGGTCTTCGGGCTGCCGATCCTGTTCAAGACAGCCGCGTCGCTGGAGACTGTCCGGCACTTGGTTCACTACTTGGTCGACGACGAGAGTTTCACGGTGGGCGAAGAGGATGTGAAAACCCTCTACGCCCAAAACCGGGGGAACTGCCGGACGATTCTGTTCGATCTGTACGATCGCTTTGAGGATGCCTGTATCCCCGGGCTGGGGCATGGCAAGCACTTCGTCTAATAGGGACGGTGGCTTTTACAGCCGGATGAACTTTTTGGCCCGATACATGCAGTACATAATGAACCACAGGACACAGAAGCCGCAGAAGGTCCTCAGCGCGGGGTAGTAACCGCCGATGTACTGCTCCAATCCGTAGAGGAACTTATGGGAGATCTCATCCAGGTTATAGATGTGCGCGAACATATAGCAGAAGATGGAGTTCATTCCGATCACCCGCAGGAAGGTGGCGCAAAGCGGCAATCCCCAAATGTCGTAGATCAGGTAAAAGAGGGCCAGCAATAGGAACGACAGCCCTCCGGCGAAAAGGGTCATCGACCCGGTCCAGAGGTGTTTGATCATCGGGGAGTAGAAGAACGACTCGGCCGGAAGCTTGGCCCAGAACCAGCCGGCGGCGCCCAGAACAAGACCGCCGACCAGCAGGATACCGAAGGTCATGTACATCGGTCCTTTGGTGAAATCTTGGTACGCCCGGTCGCGGGCGTCTTTGATCATTCCCCCGGCGATGCTTCCCAGCAGGGAGGTGACGCCGAAAGTCAGGGTACTGAGGACCCAGGTATAGTGGTAACTGGACGAAAACGCGCCGGCGGCCCAATCGTAACCGTCGCGCCAGCGGCCTAAGACTTTGCGCTCAATAAACTCGGCGAAATTCAAATCGGGCTGGTACGAGCCGTTGCCGCAAAGGCCGTAACTGTCCTGGCCGTGGCCCCATTTCATCGCGGCCCAAAAACCGGCCAAAAGAAGGAAGGCGGTCAGAAGCTGCCAGCGGCGGCGGAAGCAAAGGAAGCAGACGGCCGCGATGAGGTAGCCGGCGGCGATTGCCTGGAGGGTATTGGAGTAAAGGCGAAGCCCCTCGATTTTGAGGTTGAGCAGGTTTCCCTGAACAATCATTCCGCAAACCCAAAGGAGAATCACTCGGCGGGCCAGACGGAAAATAAGGCGCGGCGAAAATTTCCCGCCGCTTCGGGAGCAGTAGCGCGCCAAAGAAAACGGGATGGTCACCCCGGCCATAAACATAAACAGCGGCATGATCAAATCCCAAGCGGTGAACCCCTCCCAGGGGACGTGATTCAGCTGAGGAGGAATCTTAGCGAGGAAGGGATACTTCGTGGTGAGCGAAGCCAGAGGGCCGGTCAAGAGCGAGGAAAGGATGGACCCTAACGCGAAGAGAAAGAAAAGATCGAACCCCCGCAGCGCGTCGAGAGAGACGATTCGCTTCGGAAGGGAGGGAATCGGCTTGGACGGCGTACTGGCAGGCGCGGGGGAGGGAGTGGGGGTGATCTGGATATTCTCTCGTCTGTAATCTTGACGTGCCATGAAAACCTTCCTTAGGGGCAGGGGAGCAAACGCTCGTTAAAACCTTCTTTATCTCCTCTATTTTAGCGGTTCCGGGAGCTGTGAACAAGAGCAGTAGAGGCACTAGGAGTTAGCGGCGCCGTCGGCCTGGACGAAACTTTTCTCCCACCGGCTCAAGAGAATCCTCAGGAGGAAGATAACACTCGAGACGCATATAAAACCGGTCATGATACTCCAGCACCAGTAGATCCCCAGATGGAAATAGTGGATCCCGATCCACGGAATCACGGTGAAGAAGGGGATGGAGATAATGGAGACCAACAGTAAAAAACCGGTATCCCCGGCGCCCCGCAGCGCGGAGGCGAAGATCATGCTTCCGGTATCGAACAGAAGGTAGACGGCGACGAACTTAAGAAGGATCGTCGTCAACGTGTTCAGTGACGCGATCGATTCGGCGTTCCCCCTAAAATAAGCGGCCAGCAGCAGATGGGGGAAGAAAAAATAGAGGATCATAAAGATCGTCGTGAAGAACAGGCCGATCGTCAGTGACGTTCGTGTGGAGCGCCGGGCAAGGTGAGTTTGCCCCCGGCCGATGTAGTTGCCGACCAATGTCGTGGCGGCGTTCCCCAGACCGAGAATCGGGAGGAACGTGAGGGAATTGAGGTTGAAAGCGATCGCGCTGGAAGCCGCCGCGTCGGTGCCGACCATTCCCAGAAGGAGAATGAAGATCGCGGTGATCGCCATTTCAATAGAGAACTGGACCCCTCCCATCCCTCCGAATTTCAGCATAAGACGCTGTTGAGAGAAGTTCACACGGCAGCCGCGGATGAAATGGTATCGTCCCTTGGATCGCCGATCGACGCGCCAGGTCAGGAAGAAAAACAGCCCGAAACGAAGCCACTGCGAAATGGTGGTGGCGATCGCCGCTCCCGTCAGCCCCATAGAGGGGATGGCACGCCAGCCAAAGATCATTACGTAGTCGAGAACAATATTTAGAGCGATGGCCGACACATTGACGAGCATCACCGTTCGGGTTCTTTTGCGTCCGCTGAAGAACGAGGAGAGAACCTCGTTGCCGAGCATCGGCGTGACTCCCCACAGAAGCCAGAAGAGGTAGTCACTCTCCATTTTGACGACAGCTTTTTCGTGCCACAGACCGAAGAGCTCATCGAGCCATGGCATCAAGAGGAGGTAGAGCGGGGAGATGAGGACCACCAGGAAGAGTCCCTGCCAGATGATCGAACCGATCTTGCGGAACTGCCGCGCTCCGTTGTACTGCGAGACAAAGGCGTTGGTGTACGCCATAATGCTGAAGGGGAACGACGCGAAGAGCCAAAGGAGCTGACCGGCCGAGAAGGCCGCTGCCATCGCGCCGGGATTATACCAAGTTAGAAAGACCCGGTCGGCAAATTGCATCAGGGCGAAGGAACCCGAGGAGATGATCATCGGCAGCGCCAGGTGGAAGACTTCTTTGCCACCGGCCTGTTTGTTCCACCACCGGTGCCAATAACCCGCGGCGTGATCAGAAGTGTGGGTACCGTTCATCGGTCTGGAACTTGACGGCTTGCGCGCTTCTACTTGAGCGGGTTCATCGAACCTATCGACAGATCCGCGAAGGCCGAGACCTCTTTGGGGGCCTCGGAGGTCTTCCCCTCACGGTAATCGAGGTAGTCGCGCCAAAGTCCGTAATCGGCGCCGTAACGCTTTTTAGTGACCTTGCCCAGCGCGTTCATCGCCGACAGGCGCAAGGCGCCGTCGTCGAGCGGTTCCCCCTCGAGTCCCTCGCGCAGCGAGGCGAGCAGTTCGGGGCTTTCGGGGAAGTGGGACAGGCAGCGGAGGATCGTCAGACGCAGATCCTTTCGTTCGTCGTTCTCTTTTTTCTCACCGGCGTCAATCGAGTAGCCGAGCTCCCGGTAGCGCAGCGACAGAAGCCGGGCGGCCTGGGCACGGGTTTCCAGGACCGCGGCGGTCTGCTGCGCTTTTTCGGCGTAGGTTCCCAGCGCGTTGGCGGCCGAGATTCTTACTCCGAGCGACTCGTCACGCAAGGCCTCGTTCAGCAGAGGAAGAGCCGGTTTGATATCGGCGCCCGCGACGATTTTCCCCAGCGCGTCGATTGCCGCGCGGCGGATGATGGGGTCGGTGGAGCGCTTGTATTCCTGCATCAGCTGGAAGACCAGAACCTCCTTTTCATCGACGCCGGCATGGGCCCCTTTTTCTCCTTTTTCCTCGATCAGCTCACGACGGTCTTTTGGCGTGAGAACCCCCGCGATTTTATCGCTGCGGCGTTCCGTTCCCGGGAAACGGAGGAGAATTTCGTTGTCGGTAGCTATGAAAGGGGTGCTGCACCCCGGCAATACCGCGAGGAAAACTTGGGCGCACAGGAGAAAAACAAGCGCGCCGGCCGGCCAAAGCGGGTGATGGTTTCTCGGTATGGACATAGGGTGAAAAATGTCTTGATGGAATAAAAACAAACTGCTATAGTGGGACTATAACGTTTTTGGACGAGCTGTCCAAGAGGATTTTTTCCGGTTTCGTCCTATGAAAACGACTAAGGATACTGGCGTGGCGCTGTTTATTGTTCGACCCTGCGATTGCCTTTGCGCCGGAGGCGGGATGATTTGGCCCATGCCGGTGAGAATCCTCGCGCTGGCGCTGGCCGTCTGGGCGGCGATGGGGCTGTTTTCACGCGGCGCCTTGGCCGAAACCAGTACCGCGGCCCCGGTTCTTTCCTCGGCTCCTGAAACGAAAACGGTTCATCTGGTTTTAAAACCCGATGACTCGAAACGATCCGATTCGGTTCGAACCAAACGCCCGACCGACGTGATCGCACGGCTTATCGTCGATTACCGGGGGGAGGATCGATCGGGGAACCAGGTCGGTTTTGCCGCGGTGGAGTTTCCCGACGGCCGTTTAGAGGTGATTCCCCATTCGGATATCGTCCTTATGGAGGAGACCGACGAATCGTTTCGCCCCTTGGACGCCGAGGAGCTTGGCGAGCAGTTGAGCGCCGAGGCCGGGGCGGGATTTAAGATCCTCAAGAGCCGGCATTTTCTCTTTGTCTATAACACATCCGAAGCGTACGCCGCCTGGTGTTCCAAGCTTTTTGAGACCCTCTATCTGGGGTTTGACAAATATCAAACGCAGCGTGAATTGAACCTGAGCGATCCCGAGTTCGTGATGCCGGTGATTATATTTCCGAACAGAGAGGTCTTCACCAATTACGCCGAGCGCGACATGTTAAGCGCCGATGGGATCGCCGCCTACTACAACCGAGTCACCAACCGCGTCGTCCTCTATGATCTCTCGGAAGAGGAGACCGCGGGGGAACCGCGGAAACGGCGCCGGCTCAATTCTCAGCAGATCGCCGAGTTTCTCGCTCGCCCGAACGCGGAGCTGAATGTCTCTACTATTGTCCATGAGGCGACCCATCAAATCGCGTTCAACCGCAAGATGTTCCCTCGAACCGGTCCTTATCCCCTTTGGCTGGTGGAGGGACTGTCGATGGCGTTTGAGACCCCAAGCAAGGACTCCGTCACCGGTTGGAATCGACGCTACAGTGCCGTTCACCCGAATCTGGAGCGTCATCGGCAGCTGATCTCCTATCTGCAGAAAATGCCGGCCGATCCGATCCGCGATATCGTTCGAAGCAATCAGTTCGAGGGGAATTTACTCGACAGCTACGCGGTCGCCTGGGGGCTGTTTCACTACCTGAACGTCAAGCAGCCAAAGAAACTCAGTGCGTATATCACGCTAGTCGCCCAAAAATATCCGTATCAAAAGTACACCCCCGAAGAACGCCTCGCCGATTTCGAAGCGGTCTTCGGAGATGACTGGGAACGTTTCTATAAAGGTTTCTTTCGGTATATGATGTCGATTAAATAGCGCGGCGCGGCATA
>CADBTE010000231.1 GCA_902797455.1 uncultured Planctomycetota bacterium
AAATAGGTGCGGTCGGAAAGAACGGGGGACGAAAAGGGAAAATCCCCCGTCTTGGGCTCCTGCGCCAAGGCGCCTAGGCCCAGTATCAGAAAGAGCGTCCCGAGCGGCAGTATCCCTTTCATCGATCGCTTCCTCAAGAAATCACCTATTCACCGGGCACGGCCCGGTTGATACTATCCCGCTGCCGGCGCGCCTCGTAAAAGAAGACCGCCGCCGCGTTGGAAATATTCAAACTGTCGGCCACCCCGAGCATCGGCACAACCGCGCCGCGGGCCGGCTCGCCGCGCCAGCGCTCGGTCAGCCCGTCGGCCTCGCTGCCCAAAACGATCGCCGTCGCGCCGGTGTAGTCGTACTCGGTGTAGGGGCGGCTCTCCTGGCAGATCGCCGAAATAATGCCGATCTCCCGGCCGGTGAGCCAGCCGTGGATCCGCTCGGCGTCGGCCGAGACGCTCGGGACCGAAAAGACGGTCCCCAGCGAGGCGCGGATCGTGTTCGGGTGGAAAAAATCGTCCCCGCAGCCGGCCAGAAGAACCCCGTCGACCCCGGCGGCGTCCGCGCTGCGGAAGACCGCCCCGATATTCCCCGGTTTCTCGATCCCCTCGAGGACCGCCAGAAGGGGACGCTCGGGGAGACGCTCCTCGAACCGCCGCCACGAGCGGTCGGGCTCGGCGGCCAGCGCGATGAGCGACTCGTTCCGGTCGCCGAAGGCGATCTTCCGGAACAGCGGCGGTGCCACCGGCCAGACGGCGACGCGCTCTTGTTCGAGGCGGGCCGTCAGCGGCTCGAGCGACTCGTTGGCGGCGCGGCTCGCGGCGCTGTCGCGGTAGACCTCCTCGATCACGACCCCCGAAAGCAGCGCCCGCAGGATCTCGCGCGCCCCGTCGATCAGGAAACGGCGCTCCCGGCGCCGGGCGCGGCTTTCGCGCAGCTTGACGGCGCGCTTGAGGCGCGGATTCGCCGGGCTGACGATTTCGGGGAGCATCGGTTCCTTTCGGTTGATTTCCTTAGTACCCGCGGACGGGCAATATCTTTAGTGCCGCAGCCGGGCGACGTCGTTGTCGAGAGCGTATTTTTCCGCCTTTTCGTAGGGATAGAAAAGGCAGCCGACCTCGTTGGCCAGTTTCATTAGGAAGATGTTCTGGAAGTCCTCCTGGCTGACGTCGTTGACCGACCACGGGGCGTTGGGCGGGTAGGTATACTGCGGCAGCGCCTTGGTCATAATCAGTTTGCCGGTCGCCACCTCGACCAGCCGAACGTGAACGCGCGCCTTCCCCTGATAGTACTGCGGGGAATGGCGGGTGCTGAACGAATCGATATCGACCCCGATGACGTAGTCGGCGTCGACCTTCGCCCCCATTTTCTCGTAACTCTCGTTGGCGTAGGCGCTTTCGTCAAAGAGCGCCTCGACCCGGTCGATCGAGACCCACTTGAATTTCTTCTTCTCCAGCTTCTCGGACATGAGCTTGGTGAGCATCAGCGACATCGTTCGGCTCGGGTTGTCGCTGCCGAAGAGGTTCTGATAGGGGGACCGGCAGATCACGACAATCGTCGATTCTTTCGGAAGCGCCTTGACCTCTTTCTTGAACTCGGGGTCAACCTCGTTCCCCTTCAGCAGGTACAACGGCGTCATCAAAGCCCCCGCGCAGCCGACGGTTCCCAGCAGAATCGTCAGCAGCGCCAGAAGCGTCAGACCGCGACAGCGTATCTCGTTCATCGGCCGCCCGTTCATCGGTTTTCTCTTAAGGTTGCTTGCCATCTATCCCTTGCGCGGGGGAATTGCGCCTTGCCGTTCCCCCCCCTATAATTTTTCTGTGGACGCGGGAGGATAATCTTTTTTTCCGGATCATCCAAGGCGAATTTCGTACCGGGGAACGTAAACTTCAGAAAATATGACCGATCGGTTTGAGGAGGCCCTTTTAAAGAGCTGGCCGCTGAGGCCGGGGACCGAATACAAGGCGGTCGCCGCCGTCTCGGGGGGGGCCGACTCGACCGCGCTTTTGGTCGGCCTGGCCTCGCTG
>CADBTE010000232.1 GCA_902797455.1 uncultured Planctomycetota bacterium
CCTGCCCGAGTACATCAACGGGGAGAACTGCGGCATCGAGAACGTCTCCGAGACCCCGTCGGTCGTCTACCGCAACAACGTCATTCGAAACAACCGGGCCCGCGGCGGGCTTTTCTCCACCTCGCGGCCGATCCTCATCGAGGGGAACCGATTCGATCACGTCTCCGGAACGGCGCTTTTATTCTGCGGCGACTGCAGCGGCTGGTACGAGAGCGGCCCCTGCCGCGAGGTGGTCGTTCGGAACAATCAGTTCATCGACTGCATGGGTTCTTTGTATCAGTTCTGCCGGGGGATCATCTCGATCTACCCGGAGATCCCCAACCTCCCCGCGCAGAAGAAGTACTACTACGGCGGCACCGAGAACGCCTTTGTCTTCGAGCACAACACCTTCGAGACCTTCGACAAGCCGATCCTCTACGTCCGCTCCGCCGACGGGGTGATCTTCCGCCATAACCTGATCATCCACAACACCGACTATCCGCCGATCAGCACCGACCCGGCGTTTATTCTCGAGAAGGCCAATCGGGTCCGGATTTACGGCAACCGGTTCGACACCCCGTTCGACCCGGAGAAAGACGTCCTGGCCGACGGCGTCCCCCAAGACGGGATCCGCTTCACGGCCGACGAGCCGTTTTAACCCTCCGGCCGCGAAAGGGAAAACATCATGAAATATCTCGCCCGCGCGCTGCTGATCCTCGGCATGAGCGTTCTTCCCCGCCTCTGGGGCGAGGAGCCGCCGGTCCCCGACGGGCCAAGCGTCGAGGTCTCTTTCGCCGAGGGCCGGTGGAATCAGGACGACTGGCTCTTCGTGAGGAGCCCCCGCTGGGAGGCGCACGGCCGCTGGATTCAGGAGGAAGAGGGAATCGCCAACGCCCTCCCCGAAGATATCGACCCGGCGGCGATCCCGGCCGATCGGATGGCCGACCTCTACGCCAGTCTGCTCTATAAAAAGCCGTTCCGCGGAAACGTCTGTTTTAAGACCGTTTGCCAGTTCGACCAACAGATGGCCCCGCTTTTGGTCTTTTCCAAAGAGCCGAGCGCGGTTTACCGCGAGCACCTCGAGGTGGTTCTTTATAACAAAGGGCTGAACCTGTGGCACCACTATTACGAAAACGGCCGCCCCTCGTGGCGGCGCGTCGGTTTTCTGGAGGCGCCGTTCCAGCCGGGGAAGAAATACGAGCTGTCGGCGACGTTCGATTTTTCCCCGCGGGGAACCACCCTGATCATTGAGTGTGACGGGCATCGGTTCGGCACGATGCTCGACGGCGACTGGCCGCGCGACTACTACGCGGGGATCACCGCCTGCGAGGGGGTCAACCGGTTCTATAGTTTCTCGACCGAAGCCGCCGGGAAGTAATCCTTCCCCCAACAAGCCGCCGATAAAAAAACGCCCGGGCCAGGAGGGGCAAAATCCCCTTTGGCCCGGGCGCTTTAACTTGCGCTTACGGCGCGCGCCTCACTTCTTCTTATACGTGACGATCGCCGCCCCGGGGGCCTCGCCGATCTCGATATCGAGCCCCCTGGTCATCAGCTGCTCGCCGGTGAACTCGGCCGTCTTGCCGCTGTCGTAGTCGCTCACCGTATAGAGCGCCTCGGCATCGAGCCCATACAGCGGGAAGGTCCCGACCTTGTAGGGCGAGAAGACCCGGCGGAACATCTGAACCGCCCCGGTGCCGGTTTTTGGGTCGTTGTACTGCCAGCCGATCCAGATATTCCGCTGGTAGTCGACCCCCTCGTCGCAGAGGTGATCTTTGCGCAGAAGCGGCGTGATCGGATAGAAATCAGCCGTGAACAGCGGCGCGAAGACCTCGCGCCAGGTCTTCACGTAAGAGCGGATCGCGTCGTAGTCGAGCGTCTTGTCGCGCAGGTCGTACAGCAGGTTCACGCAGGGGACCATCGCCGAGCGGGCCCCATAGGCGTCCAGCGCCCGCCAGCCGGTCCCGTGAAGCGGCATCCACAGCGAAATCCCGAGCGTCTGGTTCTGGTACGCGGTCGGATCGAGGAAGTAATCGTCGCGCCACAGCGGGATCGCCCGGCGCAGGGTCTCCAGGTCGTTTCGGTTCCCCCCCGAGGCGCAAGAGTCGATCTTCAGCCCCGGATTGCGCGCCAAAAGCGCGTCCCAGAAGGCGAGGTACCCCCGCACATAGAGGTTCTCCGTCATCCCCTGGCGCTCGGGGGTGTCGCGGCGGCGCCAGTTCTCCTCGGGATTCATATTGAAGTCCTGACGGTAGAAGTCGATCCCCTCGGATTTGATCAGCGAGTCGATCCGGTCGATGAGCCAGTTTCTCGCCTGGTCGTCGCCCAGGTTGAGCAAGTTCGCCGAGACGGTATCGTCGTTGGTCAGCAGCCAGTCGGCGTGCTCCTCGGCCAGTTCCGTCCCGGTAAAGACCCGCTCCGGCTCGAACCAGACGATCGAGCCGATCCCCCGCTGACGGGCGTAGTCGGTGATCGGCCGCAGGCCGTTCGGGAACCGGTCGGGGTCGGGTTTCCACGTCCCGACCTTCCCCCACGAGCCGCCGCACGGATACCAGCCGGCGTCCATCCACCAGTAGTCCAGATCGATCTTCTCCTCGGCGTACCGGTCGATGAACATGATCTGCGAGGCCTCGTCGGCGTGTCCCATCTCGGCGTACCAGTGCGAGCTGCATCCGGCGATGTGGGGCCGAAGAACCTCCCCCCCCGAGCGGGGAACGTTGTATTTCATCATCCAGGCGCGCCAGACGTTTTGGGCGTCCAGCCACGACGGGCGGTTCCAGTTCTGCACGACGATCATCGGGGTGCGGATTTCTTCCCCGGGGAGCAGCTTCATGTGTGTATTGGCCTGAGCGGCCGTCACGCGGGTGGAAAGCCCGTCGCCGCGAACGAACGAGGCCTTCCACTTCCCCGACCAGCCGACGACAATGATCCATCCCTTGACCCCCGCCTGAAGGTTGAAATAGGGCAGATCAATCCCGCTGGGCCGTCCGGCCGAGACGAAACCGCGCTCGGCCCCCGCGCCGAGTGATGTCTCCAGGGGGGTGTAGTCGTCCAGGCCGTACCCGCCCCCCTTAAAGTGATGAAGAAGGAATTCCCCCTGACGATTGAACAGGGCGACCCGCTCCAGGGCCGGGTCGAACTGGGCCGCCCCCGCGGGGTCGAAGAACTCCCGCGAGAACGACGCGGCCAGGGGGAAGATATCCTCGAGAATCTCGCTTTCTTCGGTCCCGGTGTTTTGGAACGTCAGCTTCCACTCCACCGTCGGGAAATCGAGATACTCCACGCAGTCGCAGACCACCCGCAGGCCGTCGGGGGAGTCGAACGTCAAGGTCCGAAAGCGCTTGGTCCCCTCGGTTTTGTCGGCGGCGCTCTTCTTCCACTCGGCGAGGAACTCGCGCGAACAGCGGCCGCCGTAGGTGAACTCAAACGGATACTCGGTTTGGTTTGTCAGGTCTTCTTTTTCCTGAATCAACTCCAGGGAGGACAGCGGCACGGAGGTTCCGTCCTCCAGCTCGACGGCGATATCGGCCCAGTCGGCCTGATCGCAGGCGAATCCGTCCCCGCCGTCGCTGACCTCCAGGGTAAACTCCCTCACCCCGGGAAGCGCCACGTCGATCGGCACCCCGGGCCCGGTCCCGCGGAAAACATCGGACTTGAAGAAAACCTCCTCCCCCGAACGGACGATAAATTGAATCGACCCCCCGCCGGCGGCGGTGTTCTCGTTGGAGTCGATCCCGATCACCGCCCGCAGGCGCGTCGCGCTTTTGGAGAGCTTCACGTCAAGGACGCTCGGAGCGTGGCAGTAGAGCCCGTTGGTATAAAGTACCTCTCCCATCTTCATCGGGCGGTTGTACCGCAGGTCCTTCTGGACCGGGGCGTAGTTGGTCCGGACCTCCACCCGGTCGGGGAAATCCTCCGCGCTCGGGGCGGCAAGGTCAAACCGGGCCGCGGCCCATTTCGCCCGCTCGGTCAATTCCCGAGACGACGGTTCCAGTCCCGAAGCGCCGCGGCCGGCGGCGAGAAGCGCCGCGGCAAAAAGCGCGCCGAAAAGCAGATATCGTTTCATCGTATCCCTTGCTGTGTGCTGCTGTGTGTGGGGGGGCTAAGAACTCTTTACCGCGCCGGCGAAAGCGGCTCCCCCACCGTTCGGACGGTCAGCTTCGCCCGGAAGGCGGCCCCCTCGGTGGTGTCGGCCTCCCAGTTGATCTCGGCCGCCCCGGCGGGAATCATCGAGAAATCCCCTTCCGGCGTGACGGTGTCGACCACCGCGCCGTCGGGGGTCATCACGCGGGCCTGCGAGTCCCCGCACTGGGGATCCCACTGAAGGTAATACCCCGACGGGATCTCGACCGGGAAGGTAATGCTCTCCCCGGCGATCGTCAGCTTTGGGTTCACCAGCGAGTACGGTTTTAACTCCAGGGCCTTCACCGAGCGGAACTTCACCTCGGGCGTCTCCCGGTCGGCCATCAGCCGAACCGACGAGATCGCGTCGTAGTGAACCATCTCCCGGAATTCGTCGTAAATGCTCCCGCACGGATAGGGCCAGTCGGCCGGCGCCCCTTCCCCGTTCTGCGCGCGGGTTAAGACGATATACCGCCAGCCGGTAAAGTCGTCGGCGAAGAAGTGATCGAGATGCCCCGAGGTCATGTGCTTCGGCGAATCGATCCGAAGGTTGTACCGCGTCCCGCTGCCGGTGCCAAAGACCCACAGCCCCAGCGCCAGGCGCCGCGACAGATCGATCGTCGGGTCGAATTCCTCGGCTTTCATCACCCCGCCCAGCGGCGTCTCGTTAAAGTCCAGCAGCGTCACCGCGTCGGGGGATTCGTAATCGCCGGCGTCATAGCGGTTTTCGATCCGAATGTAGGGCCGCTGCCGGCGGTACGGGTTCTCGAACGAGAAGGTCCGCTCTTCCGGGGAGATCTCGAACGACTGATACCGCGCCGGGACGATCTGGTCGCTGTCGCCGGAATCTTCGATCAGCACAAAATCCCGATCCGGGTCGTTCAGCGCCCGGAGCGTTTCCGGGCCGAGCCCGCCGGCGCGGCGGATCTTATCGTACCGGGCCAAAATCTCGCCGTTGGCCTCCGCGGCCGGAAGGATCCCCGTCAGCGGAACATCGAGCAGCGAATAGCCGTAGCCGCGGGCGAGGGTCTTGGTCCCCAGGTAGTGAATATCCTCGGGGAAGAGGGTATGTTTCTGGAACCCGGGGCGGTCGTCCCCCGCGGCCGGGGCCAGCGCCAGCCAGCCGATCTGCCCGGGGAGAAACGCCCGGTCGGCGGAGAGGTGATTGCTTTGGAAATGCCTGTTGAAGAAGTCCCGATACCCCCGGTGCGCCGAGTCCCACGCCCCCATGCGCGAGCGGCACAGCCAGATATTATTATTCATCGTGCTGTACTCGATCAGCGGCGGCTCCACGCAGTTTTGAATGATCTCGTTGACAAACAGCGTGTCGTAGAACCAGA
>CADBTE010000233.1 GCA_902797455.1 uncultured Planctomycetota bacterium
CCGGGAGACGGTATCAGATCCATCTGCGCCGGTTTGCTTCTGCGATTTGTCCGGGCCGATAAGCTCCCGGCCGAAGAACCGACCGCGACACTCTTCGACTCCCCCGGTCACGGGATGATCATCACCTTAAAGCGGGACAGCGCCGCCGACGAACTGCCGATGATCGAACCGCGGCGCAAGGGGCAACCGCCCCAGGATACTGCCAACAACGAAACCTGAGTTTTATAAAAACCATTCGACGGAGAGTAACGATGAACGTTCTGGTTATCGGAAGCGGCGGGCGTGAACACGCGCTGTGCTGGAAAATTGCCCAAAGTCCGAAGGTCGACAAAGTCTACGTCGCCCCGGGGAACGCCGGTACGGCGATCGACGCCGTGAACGTTCCGATCAAAGAGACCGACTTCGAGGCGCTGATTCAATTCGCCAAGCGGAACGATGTCGGGCTGACGGTCGTCGGTCCCGAGGTCCCGCTGACATTGGGAATCGTCGACGCCTTCGAGAAAGAGGGTCTGCGGATCTTCGGGCCAAACGCCCAGGCCGCTCAGATGGAGGGAAGCAAGACCTTCTGCAAGAAGATCCTTCAGTCCGGCAAGGTCCCCACCGCCTCCTACGCCGAGTTCACCGATGCCGACAACGCGATCTACTGGCTGCGAACCGGCGGCGACGCTGCGGCGGTCGTCAAAGCCGATGGGCTGGCCGCCGGAAAGGGAGTAATCGTCTGCGCGAATCGCCAAGAGGCGATCGATGCCGTTCGGCGGATATCCGAAGACAGGGAATTCGGGGATGCCGGGCGTCGCTTTATCATTGAGGATCTCCTCGTCGGTCAAGAGGCCTCGGTCCTGGCGATCACCGACGGCAAGACCATTATGACGCTCCAGCCGGCCCAAGACCACAAAGCGGCCTATAACGGCGATACCGGTCCCAATACAGGCGGAATGGGGGCCTACTGCCCCGCCTCGCTGGTGGACGACGATCTCCTTCACAAGATCGAAAGCAATATCCTCGTCCCAACCGTCCATGCGCTCAACCGTGCCGGGACACCGTTTCGCGGTGTGCTCTACGCCGGGCTGATGATCACATCCAGCGGCCCAATGGTGCTCGAGTACAACGCCCGGTTCGGTGATCCGGAATGCCAGCCGCTTCTGATGCGCCTCAAGACCGACCTGGTTGAGGTGATGGAGGCGACGATCGACCAGCGCCTCGACCAGCTCGAGCCGCTTGCTTGGGATGACCGTCCGGCGGTCTGCCTTGTGATGGCCAGCGAGGGTTATCCCGGTTCGGTCAAGAAGAAGGGATTCCCGATTTCCGGCCTGGACGAAGCCGGCAAGATGGAAGGTGTTAAGGTCTTCCACGCCGGTACGGCAATGAAAGACGGCGCCGTCGTCAACAATGGCGGCCGGGTACTGGGGGTCACCGCGCTGGGCGGCACCGTGGCCGAGGCCAAGAAGCTTGCCTACGAGGCGGCCGGCAAGATCCACTGGGAAGGCGCTTGGTACCGCGATGATATCGCCGATAAGGAGATCAACCGCCGGTAACTATCGCGCGTTTATCACACGAAAGCCATGAAAAAAGGGAGCGTAAAAGCTCCCTTTTTTATTAATGCCTTTGAGGTGAAAAATCACTCGCTCAGGAAAACAAAGACCCCGTGCTTGTTGCCGACCAAGATATCGGGGCGGTCATCGTCGTTGATCAGACCTGTCCAGACCTGGGTCCCGACTCCGGAATCCTCATCGATGATATGCGGCGTCAGGACCGGACCGTCGGCGGTGCGCTGAATCTCGTACCAGAGGAGAACCGGCGGGTCCAAGGGATTGATATCTCCGTTGGAACCGTGGGCCAGGTACCGTTTACCGGTGACAAAGTCGTCGATCCCATCGCCGTTGAGGTCAACTAAGCTCAGCGAGTGGAGCTGACTGACCTTCGGGAAGAAATCGTCCGCCGGATCGCTCGGGATCAACTCGTTCTTCTCAAAGTCAATGGTACCGTCGGCGGCGCGAATCTGCTTCCACCAGACCAGCCCGTAGAGGTGGCAGTGCATCGGCGTGATCACGTCGTTGAGCCCATCCCCATCGACGTCGGTGACCAGGATATGGGAAGCGGCGTCGGAAAAGTGGAATGGGTGAAACGGCCAGGGAGTCGCCGAAATCGATTCGGGCTGCTCGTACCAGCCGTCCTTTTCGAGCAAGTCGACCCTGCCGTCACCGTTGATGTCGCCGGCACCGCTGCCATGGTAGTAATGCTGATACTTCGGGTCATCGGGACTGACCTGGAAGAAGGTCCACGGTTCGTACGGTTTGTCTTTGTTCGGTTTGCCGAAACCAAATTTGCCGATCCGGTTAAAGACCAGATCGGGCTCGCCGTCGCCGTCGACATCAAGGAAATTCTGCGACTCGTTCGCCAGCTCAATACTCGCTTCATGCGGTTCCCAGAGTTTCTCTTCCCCCTTGGGGTTCTCGTACCAGTAGCCGGTCTGACCCGGATGCGGGCAGACCAAGAGGTCGGCCCAGCCGTCACCGTTGAAGTCGTAGGTAAAGTTGAGAAACGAAATCGAGTAACTCTCGGGATCGTAGTTCTGTCCCTCGAAAATATGGTGCTTTTGGGTAAAATCGGGTCCCTCGTACCAGTACGGTCCGGCGGCGACATCGACGATTCCGTCGTTGTTGAAATCGGCCGCGGCGGCCCCCTCGGTATCGAAATCGGTGGAGAGGACGAGCTTCTTGAACTTCGGCTCAAAGCCGCGCGCCGGCAGTGCCGCCGTTAAAGAAAACAAAACAAGAAAAGCGCAGAACGTTAATTTCTTCATCGTCGTCTCACCTTCGAAGAAAGGGATAAACAGCGTTTTCAGGAACGGCGGTGCAAAACAAACCCGCCGATGATCGCCGTCAGCGGGGCGACCAGAACCAATCCGAAGCTCCCGACGATCGTCTTGACGACCTCCGAGGCGACATAGGGGTTGTTAATAAAATCGATCGGCGGGGTCCCCTGGGCGGCGAACATCATCATCAAAGTGAGATACCCTCCGGAGTAAGCCAAAAGGAGGGTCGTCGTCATTGTCCCGACGACACTGCGGCCGATTCGAATCCCCGACCAGATCAGCTCGCGCCGCGAGATATTCGGGTTCTGCGCCGCCACCTCGGTTAGACCGGCGGCAATATCCATCCCCAGGTCCATCACGGCGCCGGAAGAACTAAGAAATATCCCGCCGATGTAGACATCGGCCAGACTTAAATCCTCAAACCCGCAGTACAGCAGGGAGAGCGAGTAGGGCATCACGGCACCGTTGATTTTGAACAGCGTCGTGAAGAGCCACGCCATCAGGCAGCTGGCCAATACCCCGGCGATCGCCCCAAGGAACGCCGTCACCCCCTTGCGGTTGACCCCCGCTACCAGGAAGATGATCACCGCCGAAAGCATGCAGATCACCACCAGCGAGACGAGCATCGGGTTGATCCCCTTCAGGCACAAGGGGACCAGGAGACGCCAGACGACCAGACAGCTGAAGACGAACGACAGCAGCGCGTTAAAACCGGTCAGACCGCCGAAAATCACCAGCAGTACGGCGAACAGCCCCAAAAGCAGGGCTGTCCAGCCGACTCGATAATAATCTTGGGCGTTGAGAATCACGTCGCTGGTCGACCCGTGGAGCATCGCCACTAAGATGGTATCGCCGGGGACAAACTTTTTGTCGAGTTCCAGCTGGGCACGCAATTGGTTGCAGGCCGAAAAGACCTCTCCCTTATGCTCCCCGGCCAGAATTTCGACACGAAGCATCTGCGAGCCGGTTTCGACCAGCCCGAGCGTCGTCAGCCCGGAGTTATCGACTTCGAGGACCCGCGCGCGGATTTTTTTCCCCGGCTGGGGCGGGTGCGTGACCCCGAAGTCAACCTTCACAAACCAAACCGCCGTACACGCCGCCACAGTGACGAGGATAACGATCAGGTCATGCTGCCATTTCGATCTGCGTGATTCCACGATTCACTATCCGTAGGTTGTCTTTAGTCTGCCACCAGCGATTTGAGCACCTTGGCGACGTCGGTGTTGTCGAAATGCCCATGGAACAGCTCCGCGCCGACACCGGTAGCGGACGTCTTGACCGGCAAAGCGGTATGGTTGCCGCTGGTCCAGGCCAGACCGGCCTTCCCGTCAAAGATCTCGATGACCGAGCTCGCCAGGGCGCCCATATCGGCCCCCTTGTGACGATCGAAGGCGCTCTTGAGGGTCGCGAGCTCTTCGTCCTTGAGCTTCATCGGATCGTCTTTGCCACCGTCGAACAGAAGACCGGTCGCCTCGGTAATCACGGACTGGAAATCCTCGAACTTCATGTCGTCGCCCAATTCCTTGGCCAGGGCGTTGCACCGGGCGGTAAGGACCTCCTTCGAGCAGGTCTGGGACGCCAGACGCTCAATGTACGGCTTGTAGCCGGTTCCGACGAAACCGAGGGTCAGACCACC
>CADBTE010000234.1 GCA_902797455.1 uncultured Planctomycetota bacterium
ATCGGTTTTTGAGGAATATTCGGATAAAAACAGCGAAAAGTCTCCCCATCCTCGTTTTTTTGACAGAGTGAATTGACAATCCGCACCCCATGGAATATCTTATTGTTAAACCAGCAAAGTGGGGTAATATAGTCATATTGCTCGCCGAGGTAACGTTTTTTACAAATAAGCCGATTAGTTCCTCGGGGATGGTCCAACTCCCTATAATCGGGGGTTTTGGTGTATACTGGTTTAGGGGTCGGGTCGATAACAGTAGTGGGCAATTTATGAAGTAATATATTGTCCGCTTTACAAACCGGATAGTCCGCGGCGGTTTAGGACCGGATAGCCATGTGCGTACAAAACAAGGTATTGCTTTCGCTGATCGCTCTTGCCGCGATTTTCTTCTTCGTTCTTGGGGCCAACCGATTTAAGTTGGGGAAAGAGTGGGAAGAGAAGATCGCCAAGCAGGCGCAGCAGATCGAGGATCTCACCAGCCAGATCGATAAGCTTCACGCCGAGATCTATTCCGATTCCACCTCGGTCGCCAATGATCTGGATTGGTCCCAGCGGCCGCTGAAGCTTCGGCTCGACACCATCCGAGCCCATCACGGCGGCGCGCTTTGGGCTCACTGTGTTCCGCGGGCGATGCCGCAGTGGAACGACGGCAGGGTTCGAACCGTCTTCGGGCTCGGCGCCGACGACCGTCCTAAAATGTTCGGCGAGACTCTTCTGGAGCAAGACGCCAAGTTCTACGTCTTCGACAGCGGCGCCGCCGCCCCGGCCGAAGGCGCCGATACCGCCGAGGGCGCTTCGGGCGAGGCGGTATTCCTCGGAACGTTCATCTGCGACACCAACAGCCGCACCCCCTATAACGCCGAGACGAAAGAGATGAGTGTTGTCTCGGTCGGTACGCTTACCGACGCCGAGGTCGACAAAATCACCGAGTCGGTCCAAGCCGGTCACGAGTGGTTCGTCTACGTCGGCGATCTTCCGTCGGACAACCCCGCGCTGCTGGCCGGGCTTCTTTCCGATCCGGCAACGGCCGACAGCATCGCGGCGTTCCCCGAGGAGCTTCGTGACTATCTGGCCAAGGGGGCCGTCGCCGCCGGCAGTCTGCTGCCCGCTTCCGCCTACGACAGCACGGAAGACGCCGACGCCGAAGAGGATGAGGAGGACGAAGAGGTCGAAGACAGTCTCATGGCCGGGTCCTTCGCCGAAGAGACGCAGGAGGCCGACCAGACCGAGATGACCGTCGTCGCGGTCGACCCCGAACCCGTTTTAGCCGAGCCGGCCGAGGGGCTTCGTCTTCCGCGCGATTACGCGCAGATGCTCCTGGTCCGTTCGGGGAAGCGCGACTCGCTGAACCTTACGATTCAGCGCTACAACACCGCGCTGGAAGACCTTTGCAAGGTCATTTGCGACCAGTACGCCTCGATCGGCCTGGACGCTCTTCCGGACGACTTCATGGCGCAGATCAGTTCCGACGCTGACCAGGTTGAGCTGTTCAACACCACATTCGCCGAGGCGGTCCAAAAGAACCCGGCGACCCCAGAGATGAAGGTCAAGGCCGACACGCTTATGCGTCTGACCGCCGCCGAGAAACAGCGCGACCTGGTCAAAGCGAAGGCCGACGAGGCCAGCCAAATCGTCGAGCAGCTTCAGGAGCGGATCGACACCCTTCTGACCGAGAACGACTCTCTGGCGGCGAAGATCTCCCGGGCGCTGTTCACCTCGGTCGACAACATCACGCGGCAGGCCGACCGTCTCACCGAGACCCGTCCGTCTTTAGTTCCGTCGTCCGACGACATCTAAGGCCGCGGCGCGGTTTATTAAAAATCGGTTGACCGACCGACAGGGCGCGATTGACATAAACCCACCCCCGCCTTAAAAAGCGGGGGTATTTTTTTACCCCCAGGGGGGATCCAGCAGGAACATAAAAGATGAACCCCGATCGTCAATTCGACGTGATTGTAGTAGGGGCGGGGCACGCCGGGTGCGAGGCGGCGCTGGCCGCGGCCCGTCTGGGCGCCCGTACGGCGCTGCTGACCGGCTCGCTCGACACGGTCGCGAAAATGAGCTGCAATCCGGCGATCGGCGGGGTGGGGAAAGGGCACATCGTTCGCGAGATCGACGCGCTGGGGGGCGCGATGGGCCGGGCGATCGACAGCACGGCGATTCAGTTCCGCATGCTCAATCTGCGCAAGGGTCCGGCAATGCACGGTCCCCGCGCGCAGGCGGACAAGGCGCTCTACAGCCAGTGGATGAAGCGAACACTGGAGGAGGCCGATAATCTTTTTCTTCGTCAGGAGGACGTCGCCGCGCTTTTGACCGAACCGGCCGCCAACACCGCCGCCGGCGCCGCGCGATCGCGCGTTGTGGGGGTCCGCACGGCGGCGGGGGTCGATTACCTCGCCGGCGCGGTGGTATTATGCTGCGGGACTTTTCTTCGCGGGCTGACGCACTGCGGCCCGGTCAAGATCCCCGGCGGCCGCATGTCCGAGCCGCCGGCCGTCGGCGTTTCCGAGTCGCTCGAGGAGCTGGGGTTCGACGTGCGCCGATTCAAGACGGGGACCCCTCCGCGGCTCAACGGCCGAACAATTGATTACTCTGTCTGCGAGATCGAGCCGGGCGACGAGGTCCCGACACCTTTTTCGTTTATGAACGACTCCATTTCGATCGAGTCGATTCCATGCTGGATGACCTGGACGAATCCGCGCCTGCACGAGTTTATTCGGGCGCGGTTCGCCGAGGCGCCGGTCTTTTCCGGTCAGATACGTTCGACCGGCCCGCGGTACTGTCCCTCGATCGAGACGAAGGTCGACCGGTTCGCCGACAGGGACCGGCATCAGCTTTACATTGAGCCGGAGGGGCGGCTGACGCATGAGGTCTATTTAAACGGCTTTTCGACCAGTTTCGGCCGGGACATTCAGGACGTCATGGTGCGGATGATCGCCGGGCTGCAGAAGGCCGAGATCCTGCGATACGCCTACGCGATCGAGTACGACTATTTACCGCCGGGTCAGCTGCGGTTATCGCTGGAGACGAAGCTCTGCGCCGGGCTGTACATTGCCGGGCAGCTCAACGGAACGACCGGGTACGAGGAGGCGGCGGCGCAGGGGCTCATCGCGGGGGCGAACGCCGCGCTGGCTTTAGCCGGGAGGGATCCATTGGTTTTGGGCCGGGACGAGGCGTACATTGGGGTAATGATCGACGATTTAGTCACCCGCGGGGTCGACGAGCCGTATCGGATGTTCACGTCGCGGGCGGAGTATCGATTACTATTGCGTCACGA
>CADBTE010000235.1 GCA_902797455.1 uncultured Planctomycetota bacterium
CGTTCCGCCGGCGGCCGCGCGCCGCTGGGGATCACCGACGGCCGGGGGATTATGTTCGTCGGCCACGACGGCGAAATTTTCCCGGCGGGATTCCTCCCGATTGTCTGCGGGAAGTTCCCCAACGACTCGGTGATCGAGACCTACCAAAACCACCCCGTCTTCCGTGCCCTGCACGACCCAAACAACTACCGAGGCCGCTGCGGGAAGTGCCGGCACCGATTCATCTGCGGCGGCAGCCGCGCCCGGGCGTTTGCCTTATCGGGCGACTGCCTCGCCGAAGAGCCGGACTGCTTTGATGAGCGCAGCGGGGGGCTGTTCTCGCCGGAGGAATAAGCGGCAGCCTGTTCGCTTAGATTACAAATACTTTTAACAAAAGTCCTTGTCCGTTTCCAATATTGTCCTGGTTATCCCCCAAAACGCAGGGGAGGACCTAAAAAGCAAAAAAGCCCCTCCTGAACAGGGGGGGCTTTTTTGTCGTGTCTTTGGAGAACGCCAGGGAAAATTATCTTTCCTCCCCAACGACATGCAGCCGAATCGTGTCGGGCATCCCCTCGGCTTCCTGGGTTTCGTTTTCTTTCGTCTGAAGATCGGCCTTGCCTCGGGTTCGGGTACCGCTGTGACGCGCGGTGATGATACCGCGGGTGGTCGAGGAGATGAAGTTGGCCATCTCCAGTCCCGGGCCGCTGGTGTACTGCTCCTCGATCTTTTTGACGATCTCGCACCAGGGGAGATCTTTGGAGTAAAGGATCTTGTAGACTCCTTTGAGAATCTTGCGCTCTTCCGTCGTGTATTTAGCGCGGCGCAGACCGACTAAATTCAGTCCGACCGCCTGGCTGGTCACCCCATCGACCATGACGAACGGCGGAACGTCTTTGACGATATGGGCCTGACCGCCAACCATCGCCAGCGACCCGATGCGGCAGTACTGGTGAATACCAACGGCGCCGGAGATGTTCGCGCGCGCGCCGACGGAGACATGCCCGGCCAGCATGACGTTGTTCGCCATAATCACCCCATCCGCCACGTGGCAGTCATGCGCGATATGGACGTTCACCATCAGCATGCAGTCATCCCCCATCTCGGTGGCATCCCCCTCGTTCATCGAACGGTGGATCGTCACATTCTCGCGGATGACGTTGCCGCTGCCGATATTGACACGGCTGTTCACCTCGTCAATCCCCGTGCATTGGGGAAGCCCGCCGATGACGACCCCCTCAAAGATGTGGTTCGACCTCCCCATCGTCGTGCCGTTTTTGATCGTCACGCGTGACTCCAGGATACATCCATCACCGATCACGACGTCGTCCTCGATCACGCAGAACGGCCCGATCTGGACGTCCCGGCCGATTTTGGCCTTCGGACTGACGATTGCCATAGGGTGAATATACACGTTGTTTGCCTTTCCCTGCTTTGAGTGGGGGAATACGGAAGGCCCCGAATGAAACGGCCCAGTAACGTTCCCTGGCGCTGCAAAGCGCGGTTCCTTATCCGTGAACCGAACCTACAAAAACTCACGCGCCATTATACATGTTTACGCCGCCTTGCCCAATAGGGATTTCATTCGGCGGACATTTCCTGAGATTTCGCCTTTCCATCAGGTCAATGCGCGCGGATCGTTCCGATTGTAACGACCGACAGCTCATTGCCTGAAAGCTCAATGGTCATCATATAGGAGAAACGCGACAACCAGCCGACGGGTCATGACAACCAGCCAGGTGGAGAGGAGAGATTTTTGATCAAAATCACGCAGCAGCTCGTAGTTGTTATAGCGCAGCGCGCGAAAGACCGCCTCGCACAGATCAACCCGTTCCGAGGCGGTGAGCGTCAGACGACGGATCGCCATCGTCTGATCAATCACATGGAGAACCAGCCCCATAAACCGATCGACAAAATCTTCCCAGGCGTTGGGGGCCGAACGAAGGCAGCTGTCCAACAGAGGATAATCGATTTCGGTCGAGCTCATCTCGGTTTTGTATCGTTTCTATCCCAGATTCCCAGGCGCTTGGCTTCAATAATCGTATTTTCGCTCTTTTTTGGGGAGCAAAACAATCACCACATCAGCGCCGCGCCGAGAGTACCGAAGTGCTGACTTAAGTATTTGTTCTTCATGAAGTCGTAGTTGGCGAAGATCATAAACGACGGTACGATCGTCCAGTCGATCTCCCCGCCAATCAACGCCCAGTCGCGCCCCATCGTGTTCCCCTGGATCGTCGTTGTGTACAGGGGGATCGCCGCGGAACCAACCTCGACGTCGGTATCGCCATAGATGCCGTTAAGGAACTCGTGGACCCATCCGCCGCGAACCACGCCGCGCAGGCGCATATCCCCAGGATAGAGGTCGATTGACAGATCGGCCCCCAGGTTCGAGCGCAAGCTGTGATAATCCTTCTTTTTGTAGACATAGTGCCCGCCGCGCGCGGTATTCCCTTTCGCCTCCGTTCGGTAGAGGAAGGTGTAATCGAGCTGACCACGCGGGGTGATCGTGAACGGCGCCAGGCGGAAGTTCGCCCCGCGCTCAAAAGAAAGCCCCGCCAGATAGACGTCGTACTTGCTGTCGAGCGAGTCGGCGTCCTGATCTTCGTTGATGGTCGTTCTTTGGGTCTCGATACCCTCGGGAGTCGTCGGAGTGTACCAGCCGTCGGGATACTCATCGGTCCCCTCGGCCGCGTGGGTTGTCTTGTCGTAAGTCTGCGTCTCGGTGAGATTCTCCACAAACTTGCTGACGCCGGCCTCGCTGATCTTCTCGGCCGAGGTGACACGGTTGTATCCGCCGCGGATCGTCCCGATATTGTAGGTGAATTCGTCGCCAAACTGGTGATAGATACCAAGGATGTGATTCTTCGACTGAAGGTTCGCGTTGTAGACTCCTTTGTAGTTGGCACTCACCGAGTAGGTGTCCCGATACGCGTCAAAGAACTCCTCCTCGGTCACGGGCGAGTACTTGCCGGTGGCGATCATCTCGCCCTCGGGGGTCAGCCGTGTCATGTTGTTGAGGAGGTATTCCCACGTATAATTCTCGGTCACACCCTTGATCTTGGTGTTCTGATAGGAGTAAAACAGGCCGCTTCGGCAGTCGCACGAACAGAACAGATCCAATCCGACCAGTCCACCATACTGTTCCGTGTCGTAACCGGCAGTTTCGTAGTGGTCCTTGATCGTTCCGCCGCCGGCGGTCACCCCGCCCCAAAGCGAATAAATCAGTGTGCCGGGATCACCGTATTCCGCCATCTGACCGCGGAAAATATTGCCGTATCCCGCCGAACCCTGATAGATCGGCATATTGTTCTGGTAGAGCGACTGCTCGTAGGCCGGCGCGTAACCCGGCCCGTAGGGAGCGGTGTCCATTCCCCCGGTCGACCAGTTCGCCCCCGGATTGCCGTAAGCCGACCCGTTCGGAACCGCGGCGCCTCCTCCGATACCGGCGTCGTCGTAGTAGGTGACCAGCTGAACCCCCCGCAGATGATCGTAGACCTGATTCATCAGCAGGAAATTGTTCATGAAGTTGAACGATACGCCATCCGCGGTGATTCGGCCGAGAGACTCATGGGAAGCGGGGGTGGAGAAGGTGGTTACCTTGTTTTTCTCCGCTTCGGTGAGCCACGGTTCGGTCGGCAGGTCTGATGAGTCATCGCCGCCATCTTGCGCTCGAACATAACCCGACGACAGCGCGGGTATCAGACACGCGCCGACAATCAGACCGAACGTCAGTTTCCACACAGATGTTAACGAAACCTTCATAAGCATTCCCGCTGCTGTTGGTTTGAATCAATATCGGTTTGGATCAATATCGCTTGCTCCCCATGCTTCGACAAAACGCCTGCCAGAGGAAAAAGCGGCTGATTCTCCCAATTTTCTCCGGGAAGGTAAAGAGCAACTTGGGCGTTTTTTCTGATTTTCCCCAAAATTTTTTCAAAATGGGCCGACGGGGGGAAGCCACGCGTGAGGGAAGATCACGCCGGGCGGTTGACTTTTTCCACGCGAACCACAAAATAATGGTGTTCGGGAAGAGCGCCTTTCGCTCGAAGAGAATATCAACTAAAAAATAGAGGACTCCCAATGGCCACACGCGATGAAATTCTTGGCTCCATTAAAGCAGCGCTCAGCAACGGGAAGAGCGATCCGGCTCGTCCCGAAGCGCCGCAGGTCTGGCCGATCGAGAACCTCTCCAAAGAGCAGCTCTTCGAGAAATTCTCCGTCTCGCTGAGCGCCGTGGCAGGTCAGGCGCGCCTTTGCGCCGACAAAGCCGAGGCGGCCAAACAGATCGCCGAGCTCCTGGCCTCCCTTGGGCAGGAGCTCACCGTCGGGGTGAAGCCGGGCTTCCCGATCGCGAGGGAAGTCGCCGACAGCTTCTCGGGAAAATTGACCCTTATCGATCCCCCGGAAGACCCGGACGCCGATCCGAAGGTGATCGAAAAGTACGCCGCTTCGCTGGTCGGGGCCGAATTCCTGCTGGCCGATACCGGATCGGCGGCTATCCGCTCGCATTCCTCGTTTGAACGGCTTCTTTGCTACCTCCCCCCGGTCTGCCTGATTGTCGCCCCCAAAAGCGCCCTGCGTGAACATCTCCCCGCCGCTTGGGGCGAGATCAACAGCGCCCTGTCCGGCGACAGCCGCCCGACGGGGGAACTTCTCCTGATGACCGGCCCGAGCCGGACCGCCGATATCGAGAAGATCCTGATCCTTGGTGTCCACGGGCCGAAGAAGGTGGTGGTCTTTGTTATCGATAACGAGTAAGACTCTTCACGAAAAGGATCTATAGTCACGAAGGCGATCATAGGTATGACAAAGGTTTTTTCTGAAAGATTGGCCGCGGCGGTTCGCGCGAAGAAGACCCCGGTGATGGTCGGGCTCGACCCGCGCTGGGAGCTCCTCCCCGAGGTGTTCACCGAGGGGAAAGACCCTTCCGACCGCGCTTCGGTCGCGGAAGCGTTCGAACTCTTCTGCAAGGCGGTGGTCGATATCGTCGCCCCAATGGTCCCGATCGTCAAACCGCAGGCGGCCTTCTTCGAGCAGTACGGTCCGGTCGGGATGCTCACCCTTGGGAAAGTAATCCGCTACGCCCGAAACAAGGGGCTGCTGGTCCTGCTTGACGGAAAAAGAAACGACATCGGCTCCACGGCGCAGGCATACGCCGCCGGGCTGCTCGGGGAACACAGCCCCTGGGGGGCCGACGCGCTGACGGTCAACCCCTATCTGGGGGGGGACAGCCTAGAGCCGTTCATCACGGCGGCCAAACAGCGTGAGGCGGGGATCTTCGTCTTGGTCAAAACATCGAACCCCGGGGGGGGGCTCTTCCAAGACCTGGTTGCCGACGGCAAGCCGCTGTATCGGCATGTCGCTGACTATATCGCCTCGCTCTCGGCGGGGCTCGGTGGTTACGGCGAAGTTGGCGCGGTGGTCGGCGCCACTTGGCCCGAACAGCTCGCCGAACTGCGCGTGGCGATGCCAAACAGCTGGCTGCTGATTCCCGGCTACGGCAGCCAGGGAGGGGCCGCCAAGGATGTCGCCGCGGCTTTCGACGCCGACGGTCTGGGGGCGGTGATCAATAACTCACGGGGAATACTCTTCGCCCACCGCAGGAAAGAATACGAAAAGTATGGTTCGGCCCACTGGGAAAAGGCGGTCGAGGCGGCTGCCGGCGCGATGATCGCCGCGCTGGCCGGGGAGACCCGCGCCGGGCGGCTGAAATAGCGCTATCCATCCCTTTTGCCATAATAAAAAAACAAGCCCTTTGGGGGCTTGTTTTTTGTCCTTTACGGCCGGCGGCCGACTTTACTCGTTTTCCACCTCGCGGATCGCCTCCACCAGGGTGTCGATCGTCATCTTCAGCTCGTCGATCGAGTGAGCGCTGGTGAGGAAGAACCGGATACGAGCGGCTTTCTCCTCAACGGCCGGGTGAAGAATCGGGTTGGCGTTGATGCCGTGGTCGAAGAGGTACTTCGAAATCTTAAGGCACTTCATCGAGTTGCCAATGATGATCGGGATTACCCCGGTTTCGGTCGCCAGTCCAGTATCCAAGCCGTTCTTCTGTGCGTACTCTTTGAAGAACCGGCCGTTTTGACGAAGCTTCTCACACCGCTGCGGTTCACGCTCGAGGAGTTTGAGCGCGGCCAGTGCCGCGGCGGCGACCGGCGGGGCCATCGCGGCGCTGAAAACAAACGCCGGCGTGGTGTACTTCATGTAGCTGATCATCTCTTTGCGGCCCGAGACGTAACCACCGCAGGCGCCGAGGGTCTTGCTGAGGGTACACATCCAGATCTCGACATCTTTGCGGTCGACGTTGAAAAATTCGCCGATCCCGCGGCCGGTCTTCCCGAGAACACCGAGAGAATGGGCCTCGTCGATCATCATCATCGCCTTGTGCTTTTTCTTCAGCTCGATGAAACGGGGCAGATCGGGATAGTCGCCATCCATGCTATAGACCCCCTCACAGATAATCAAAACTCGGCGGTACCTGTTCCTGTGCTTCGTCAGGATCTGATCGACCGCGTCACAGTCGTTGTGGGGGAAAGGACGATGGCGGGCACCCGAGAGGATACTCCCCTGAACCAGGGAGTTATGAGACAGGGCGTCGTGGAGAATCAAATCCTCGGGCCCCATGAAGTGGCCGATGGTACTCTCGTTCGTCTGGTGCCCCGCCGTAAAGGTGAGAGTATCCTCGGTCCCCAAAAAGCGGGAGATCTCGTTCTCGAGATCGACATGAACCGGTTTGGTTCCCGAAACGATACGGCTGGCCGAAGCACTCGTCCCATACCGGGCCGCCGCCTCCTGCGCCGCCTTGATGACGATCGGATCGCAGCTGGCGTTGATATAGTTGTAGGTGGCGAAATTGAGGTACTTCTTCCCGTTGATGATCGTCACATCGTTCGTCTGGCCGGCATGAACGTCAAAGAAATGGTTCAGTTTGGTCGATTCGAGCAGTTCCATCCTCCGCTTGAAGGCGATGTACTCGGGAAATTGGGTAAAATCACAGGCGGAATCGTCCACCTTATAGGTCTTATGCTCGTCGACCCTCGGACCGGTTCCAAGATACTTCTGAACCGCGGCAACCACCTCGCGGCCGGTATTGATATCGGGCAGAATCGATTCGGGAAACTGACCGCCGAAATGGTCTTCCAGCGATGCCAATATCTCCATTCTTTCCAAAGAATCGAGCCCCAGTTCGGTGATATCGGTATCGATCGTCAGATCTTTAGCCCGTTCTTTGGCTACCTTGCGAACCTCATCCAACACAATCTTGGCTGTCTTGGTGAAGTCCATCGCGGCGACTTGCTGCGGCGTCAGTGTTTTTTCCAGATCCTCCGGGGTACTTCTGCCTACCGCGAAGATCTTCGTGAAATCGTCTTCCGAATCTTCATCGTTGTCCTTGAGCAGGGCCGCGTTCGGGTCGTACCCCATCGGGTTATCAGAGTCGTCGTACGAACCGAGCCCCGGTCCCTTCGAGGCAACTTTCTTCTCGCCATCGCAAGAAAGTGACCAGCGGGCCTTCTCAACCAGAGTCCCCCGGAGGAAACCGTCACGGCAGGCGTGACGCTGGATTTTGCCGCTGGAGGTTTTCGGAATAGAACCGGCCTGGACCAGAACGATCGTGTCGATCGGCACCTCATGTTCCAAGGCGATCGCCTTGCGAACCTCGGCGAAGATATCCGGAGCGTCGTAGTCCTTAAAGCGCCGCTCCACCTCTTGGACCAAGACGAGTTTCTCGTCCCGATCGTCGCCGAGCATAAAGGCGCCGCCGGCATTGGGACGCAGAAGCGGGTGGGCGTTCTGCGCCGTCATCTCGATATCCTGCGGATAGAGATTGACACCGCGCAAAATGATGAGGTCTTTGATACGGCCGGTCACGTACAGTTCACCCGCGGAGATAAAACCAAGGTCGCCGGTGCGCATGAACGGCCCCTCCTTGGTATCGGAGGTGAAGGCGTGGAAGGTCGCCTCGGTCGCCTCGGGGTTCTTCCAGTAGCCGGCCGCCACACTGGGGGACGATGTCCAAATCTCACCGACGCGGTTCTCGGGACAGACGTTGAGCGTCGCCGGATCGACGATTCGGACAGTCTGGTCCAAAATAACGCGTCCGCTGGAAACCAGCCGCTTTACGTGTTCGGTCCCCGGGATGGCGTCGACGGCGTTGTCGGCGGCCAGCGCGTCGGCGTCGACCGTCTTGATCACCGGCGGGAGACGTTTGACGCCGCCGGTAACGATCAATGTACCCTCGGCCAGCCCAAAACAGGGATAGAACGCCTCGTATCGGAAGCCGGCCGGCTCAAATTTCTTCGCGAACCGCTCGAGAGTCTCGGCCTGGACCGGCTCGGCGCCGTTGAACGCCACCTGCCACGACGACAGATCGAGTTGGGCGACCTGCTCGTCTTTGATTTTCTGGACGCACATGTCGTAGGCGAAATTCGGCCCGCCGCTGGTGGTGGCATGGTAGCGGGAGATCGCGTCCAGCCAGCGGAATGGCTTCAGAAGGAACGACAGCGGAGACATCAAGTAGTTCGTCCGCCCACAATAGACCGGCTGAATCACCCCGCCGATGAGCCCCATATCGTGGTAGCTCGGGAGCCAGAAAACCCCCAAACTGCTGCGCGTGTGCTCGAAACCGGTCTGAATCAGCAGCGAATTGTGGAGCATGTTCCCATGGGTGAGCATCACCCCCTTCGGCGTCCCCGTGGACCCAGAGGTATACTGCAGGAACGCCAGCGACGAAAGATCGACTTTCGGTTCGATCCAGTTGTTTTCGCTCCCCTCGGGAACCTGATTGGTGCAAAGCCACGGGAGCATACGAAGATCGGGGGTCTCGTCGATCAGTTCGGTGACCCGCTGGTAAACTTCGGCAGTCGTCAGCGCCAGCGCCGCCTCACAGCTTTTAGCGACCGCCTGGATACGATGCATTGAGCGGTTGCGCCGCGGGGGATAGATCGGGACCGCGGTGGCGCCGGCGTAAACACAGCCGTAGAACGCCGTAATGTAATCGAGCCCCGGGGGGAAAAGAAGCAGAACACGCTCGCCCGTAAGATTGCGCTGCTGAAGCCACGCGCCGATCGCGCGGCAGCGTCGATCCAGTTCGGCGTAGGTGAGGTGGATCTCTTTGGAGACTCCATCTTCGAGGTAAACAAACGCGTCGGAGTCTGGCTGGACACGAGCCCTAAACCGGACCATATCAACCAGACTCGACCAGTTGTAAGGATTAAACGTCGCGTTTGGAGTTTGGGAATGAGCCATCTGTCTTACTTGCTTCCCTCAATGTCTTGGGTAACCTCTGGTCCCCCCGCTCGCCATGAATAACGGACAGAGGTTTAAAGCATATCCATAAATTTATCTAACCGTTAAAACACAACCCTCCGGTTAGACTCCGGGCACTCTTCCCCTTTATCGTTCATTCTCCTTGCCCATAAATAGAAATACCCCTTCTGAATTGCCTATTTTTTACCTGGATAGCCGTTTTTTCCCTTATTAGCGCGGTTGACACCGATCTTTTAAGGTATAATGAACAAAGAGAGTAATTTACTAAAAGATAACCTTTTGCGCAAGATAGATAATTCAAACATCAGAATAACCCGAGAGAATTTAGTTAAAGGAAAGGATGAACGATGGTCATTCGAATCGTCTGTGCCGCCTGCGGCGCAAAACTCGACGCGCCGGATCGTTTGGCCGGCAAAAAGGGGAAGTGTCCCAAGTGTGGCGAGATTTTTCGGATTCCGATCCCTGAGGCGGTGAGTTCAGCGCCCTCGGCCGCGAAGCCGATGACGCCCAAACCGAAGAAGCAATCGTCTGCGATTCATTTCGACGACGCTCCAGGGCTCAATCCGACCAGTGGTTTCCCGAAGAGAATCCACATCGATAACATCTACGTGATTCTCTCGTCTAACCGGGTGACCGCCTTCCTGAAGTACGGCGAGGGATGGCAGCTGAACGTCGGGCACGGCTTCGCTAACGCCAGACAAGAGAACGGTATGCTCCCTGAGGTAGGGGACTTTGTCCTGGTGGAGGGGAATGTCAAACAGACCGACAACGGCCGGCGATTGGTAGGGATTCAATTCTTTAAGATCGGCAAAGCCAGTGATCTGCAGTCCCTCACCCGCGACGAGGGGGAGATTCTCGAAAAACTCGTCGATCGAACCACTCTGAACGGATCCCAGAAGAAACAGCTGCTGCTCTATATCCGGGAGCGTTTCTTCCCGTCGTTCACCGAAGATGCCCTTGATGTGATCGAGTACCTCACAGGTGAGGATTTTCACTCACAGCAGGTCGGTGATTGCCAGTGCGAGAACACCATCGGGCTGCGCTCGGAATGAGGTGATACTGAAAAGCAAGCTAGTTCCCCGCAGGCAAATCTCCCACGGGGTAATTTTCGGGCGTAATATTCTCGATCCCCAATCCGGTGTCGGGAAAAAGAATCTCGATGGCGTTTTGCGCGGGAATCAAAGAGGATGCCGGCGCTACAGGGTCCTCTAAGATCGCCTCGTGAACCTGCGGGTGAATCAGCGACTCGGACAGATAGGGGAGCTGTTCTAAAAACGCGCTGTCCGCGTTGACCGGAACCTTCTGGCCAATCTGTCGAACCGTGCTCTTCGCGATCACGACCGCCAGCTCTCGGCCAAAGAAGCGCAGGATAGGGAGGACGATCACGATGGCGATCAAAACTCCGCCGACCACTGAAATTAAAAGGTCGCTGGGGTGCAACCAGGACACCTCTTTGCCGCGCGGAGGACGGGCCGAGGCCGATTTCGCCGAACGAACTCCCAGCCACTCGGAAAGCTGCCGGACCTCGGAGATCGTGGTCGACCCAATTCGCTCGACCGCTTGGGTAATCACGCTCTCGCGCCCGGTCTGTTTCGGCGTGACAGCCCGATCGTGACTTTCCTCCGGTGTGCCGATCGGCTCCACCTCAGGAAGAAATTCCCAATAGAACTCATCGCGAAACTCTTCTCGAATCTCGCCATTGCGAAGCGGCGATCGAGACCGAACTCGGCGGCGAGGACGATTCTGCTCTTCGCTGATACGTTTTTTCCATTCGGCCAGCGCCACAGGATCGGTCTTCGGCGCTCGCCTGACCAACAAGGGCCGATCGTACATCTCACACGGCGCAAACGCAGCGACGGTAAGCGGCGCGTCGTACATTTCCCGCACGGTATACGGCGCACCGTTTACCGTCAGCGGCCTATCATACATCACGGCGGGGATCGGCGGCGCTTCGGGCACGACCAGCGGCCGGTCGTACATCACACTGACTTGATATGGAGCCGGCTCGACAGTCAATGGCCGGTCATACATCGCCCGGATCCGGTACGGGGCGCTGTCGATTTCCAGAGGATAATCGTACTGCCGCCGGGTGATGAAGGGAACCGAGGGAACCACCAGCGCTTCATCGTACATCTCGGCAAAGCGGTAAGGACACGGTTCCACTTCCAGCGGCCGATCGTATTGACGCGCCTTGGAGTAAGGGGGTTCGCTGACTGTCAGCGGCTCGGCGTACATTTGACGGATCGTGTACGGGGCCGACGGCACTGCCAGCGGCGTTTTGTACATCACGGTCCGCCGGAAAGGACAACGCTGGACTTCCGCCGGGTGGTCGTACAACACCGAAGTGACGAAAGACCCATTTTCGATGTACAGCGGGGCGCTGTACATCCGTGTCGGGGCGATCGGACTCGGTTCGGCGAAGCTGAGTGTCGGAATGCCGACAGACGGCCGAGATAAAATTAAGAGAGTCTCGGCGTAGAGCAGCGTAGTACGGGTGACCGACTCGCGCTCGATTTCGATCGGCTTGGAGTACATCACCTTCGCGGCGTAGGGACGCGGGGGGATGAGGATCGGTTCGGAACTGATCGGTGCGGGGATCGGTTTACTGGCCGACGCGATTGGATTAGCGGGAGGCGGGCCAGAAACAAGCGGGGAGTCGGTTGACGAGGGATCAACCTCGTAGACGGTCATCGGTTTGGGAACAAACGAACCTCGGGGAAGATTCAGTCTGGGAATCTTCGGGATGATCCGAGCCAAACCCGTGGGAAGCAGGCCGGGGGACTGTTGAGAAGGTGATTCTTCTTTGGGGAGACAAATCGGTGAGTCAGACCGCTCACCATGGTCAACTTCATCCCAGATTCGCTGACAAGTTCGATCCGCTAACCCCTCTGGGACGGGGGGGCATTTGTCCGAGGTAACTTCTTCCGGGACACCGCCTCCCTCCTGTTGGGAATCCTCGTCCCGGGGGGAATCGAGCGGATTGTCCAAATAGGGACGCCCGGTGTTTTCGATCTGCTCGAAAACATCGTCGGGATGTCTCTTTTTTCCGGACCAAAAAACCATTCCGTTCCCCGCGCGATTCTTAGCCGCGTTTTGCCGCGTACCTATTGCTCACGGCCTGTCTATAACAAAACGGCTGCCGGTTCCGGCAGCCGAAGCGCTTATTTCTTTCTTTTCGTCAGCTCCCCGCTGTATTATAGGCTTTTCTTTCGGGGTCACAAAAGAGCAATTTTTTATCTTCGGGTAATCTGTTATTCCTGAATCCTCTTACGCAGCCGTTAAAACTGTCCTTGAGTCACTGCCGCCGGTATGTTAGGCCAGCGCGCCCAGCGCGGAAGCCAGACGCTTCTTGGCGGCCATCAACCTGGTAGCAACCGTCTTCACCGGAACGGTGAGGGTTTCGGCGGCTTCGCGGTAGGTCATGCCGCGCATGCAGACCAAGTCAATTACCTCCCGCTGGACTTCGGGGAGACGGCTGATCGCCCCACGCAGCTGAGCAATGGTGTCCTGCAGTTCCACGGTCTGAGCCGGATCACGGTCATTTCCGCAGAGAATCGAGGCGAGCGAATCACCTTCGCTGTGCGAACCGCCGAAGGTTTCGTCCAGACTGACGGCGTCATGACGCTTGGCCTTGCGGCGATTATCGATCGCCTGATTCGAGGCGATCCGGTAAAGCCACGGGCGGAAGGCCCGGCCGGTTTCGAACTGAGAGCATTTGCGGTGAACCTGGAGAAAGGTCGCCTGGAAGACGTCCTCGGCGGTCTGACGATTGCCGGTCATGCGGAAGAGGTAGTTGAAAAGCTCTTTCTCATAACGATGAACCAGCGCCTCGAACAGCTCGCGGTTTCCGGTAAGACGGTATTCGCTCAGCAGATCCTCGTCACTCCAGCAAGCCAGTTGATTGTTGGTCAGTTCAGTGCAATTCGTCATGATGCTCACCTTTAGTCTCTGTATGGCTGATTGATTTTGCCCTTACGGGAGGTAAGAGGAGCAAGATGTGTGCCAAACCACCTTGAGCATTTCCAAAAAAGGTCCGTGAAGAGGGCAGAAGGCACGTTTTTACGCTGGTTTTTGGCCGTTTTTTTCTATAAGATTTTTTCCGGAAAGAATCGTTCTGGAGAGATTTGAAATTTTTACAATCCTTCCGGCCGGAGCGCTTTGTAAAATTTTCAAAATCGGGGGGATTCTTCAAGATTTTCCCCGTTTTTACAAAGCCATTTCCCCGCGGTGTTCGTAGCGAAAGAGGAATTTAGATAAAAAACAGAAAATATTCCTCTGGTCAAAGCCCCGGGAAAAGATTACAGTTCTCGCGCGAGCGCGTGCGAAGCGCTCTGTTGCCCCCAAACCGTCTGTACTTACAATCCCCTATGGACCGGACTATGATCCACCGATTTCGTGCCGTACTGTTGTTGGCGATGGTGATTACCCTCGTCGCAGCGGTGGGCTGCAACGGTGTCCGGCGGCGGCTGACCATCACCTCCAATCCGCCCGGGGCAACGGTCTACATCAATGACCGCGAAGTGGGACAGACCCCGATCTCCCAGAACTTCGTCTATTCGGGAACCTACAAGATCCGTCTCTCAAAAGAGGGAATGGAGACCAAGACGATCATGCATGAGGTCAAAACTCCCTGGTACCTCTGGCCGGGGGTCGACTTCTTCTCGGAAAACTTCGTCGCGGGCGAGCTGCGTGATCATCAGACCTGTCACGTCGAACTAACGGGGAAACGTGTCATCCCCGACAACGAGCTCTTCGAAAACGCTTCGGCGATGCGCAGTGAGGCGCACAGCAAAGCCGACCTGATCCACTATCAGGGGACCGCCCAAGATATCACCGCCGCGCCGGCGGCGACACCCCCGGCGGCCGCTCCTTTACCGGCGCAGGCACCGCCGCTGTCAACCGCCGAGGGTTCCCCCCCCGCCACGGGAAACACGACCGCGCCGCCGCTGTCAACCACACCGGCGCAGAATATCCAAGGGCCGAAACCGCAGATTATTATCCCCCCGCGGGTCGATGTCGATCGCTCGGGGAACGAAAAGATCGCTAATCAGAGCGGTTCTGAGCCGCCACAGGTCCGGTAGCGTCCCGGCAGGGCGAGGTGTCCGGCATAAGAACCAATTATTTACTCGGCCGCGCCGTGCCAGCCAGAGAACTTCTCGCGGCAGAAATCGACGAAACGATCTTCCTCGATCGCGAGGCGCGCTGCGGCGACTAACCTCTGGTAATAGGTGATATTGTGCAGGGTCAGAAGAATCGGACCCAACATCTCGCCGCAGTTAAAAAGGTGGTGAACGTACGCGCGGCTTCTTTGGCACGCCGGACAGGGACACCCTTCCTCGAGCGGACGGGGATCGCGGGCGTGAACGGCGTTGCGCAGCCGAACCGAACCGGCGTCGGTGAACGCCATCGCATTGCGGCCGTTGCGCGTCGGCATAACACAGTCGAACATATCGATCCCGCGCCGAATCCCCTCCAAGATGTCTTCCGGACGCCCCACCCCCATGAGATAGCGGGGACGATCCTCGGGAAGATAGGGAATAGTCGCCTCAATACAGTCGTACATCGCCTGAATTTCCTCACCGACCGAAAGCCCGCCGATCGCGTAACCGCGGAAATTGAGATCCGAGAGTTCCTCGGCGCAGCGGCGGCGCAGATCGTATTCGAGCCCCCCCTGAACAATGGCAAACTGGGTTTGGGTCTGGAGCGTGTGGGCTTTTTGGCATCGGGCTGCCCAACGGACCGAACGCTCCATCGCGTCCTCAATTCTCGATCTTTCGTTCGGAAGACCAAGAACATGATCGAGAACCATCGCGATATCGGAACCGAGCGCTTCCTGGATCGCCACCGCCCGCTCGGGGGTGAGTGATAACTGGCGGCCGTCGACGTGCGAGCGAAAGACCGCTCCCTCCTCGGTGATCTTGGTCAGCTTGGCCAATGAAAAGATTTGAAAACCGCCCGAGTCGGTCAGGATCGGACCGGTCCATCCGCAAAACTTGTGGAGACCACCCAGCTGAGAGACGGTATCTTCCCCGGGACGAACCATAAGGTGATAGGTGTTCCCCAAGATGATCTGTGACCCGGTCGCCTCTAACTGAGAGACCTCTACCCCTTTGACCGAACCGCGAGTCCCGACAGGCATGAAGGCCGGCAGTTCAATTGTCCCGCGCGTTGTAGTAAAACGGCCGCGCCGGGCGGCACAGCGGGCGTCCTGGTGAATGAGTGTATAGTCAAACATGGCGCGGGATGGCACCTCTTTGGCCTAGTACGATTTTGGAACGATGGTAACTCCGCAGCCATCCCCATGGGGATAAACGATCCGTCCTTCGTCGAGCGTTACCCCCTGAATACCTCCGCGCTTTTCGATCTGATAAGGACCGTCGATGTAGATATCGTCGAGAATCGGGGCGAACTGCGCGACCGCAGACGCGGAAATGGTGGACTCAAAGACGTTGCCGATCAACGTTTTTAAACCGAGTGATTTCGCCTTTTGAATCGCTTTGTAAGTCAAAATAAGGCCGCCGAACTTCACCGGGCGAAGATTGATCCCGTGGAAACATTCCGCGCAGCGGTCTATATCGGCAAAGGACAGACAGCTTTCATCGGCGTAGATCGGAATAGGAGAGTTCTCTTTGAGGACCTTCATGCATCCCCACTGGCCGGGGGGAAGCGGCTGTTCTATCATCTCTATATCCAGCTCGACAAAAAGACCAAGCAGATCGAGAACATCCTCGTAACGCCACTGGCCGCTTAAATCGACACGCAAACGGGCATCGGTCCGATTGCGAATCTCCTCCACCGCCTCGACATCGCCGCGAGAACCAAGTTCCAGGCGATACAGGGGCCACTTGGGAGCCGCCTCAAACTTTTCGATCATCCGCTCCGGATTGTCTTGAGTGATCGTGTAGCTGGAGATAGGGAGCTCAGAAGAAGGATTCGGCCAGATACTCCGAAAAGGGCGGCAGCTGATCTTCCCCCAAAGGTCACAGGCAGCCATCTCGAGCGCGCAGCGCGCGGACAGCGAGGAAAGGCGAGAGCCAAGATAGCGATTGAAAGCGCACAGATCGGCCAGGGCGTGGTTGGCCAGATCGGGACCGAGACTCTCGACGTCGCGCTCGATATCTTCGATCCTCGTTCCCAGTAAACTCTCTTCGGCAACCTCGCCGTATCCCCGAAGCCCATCTTGCTCCAGTTCGACTATAATCGCCCGCACTACGCTCACGGTACTCCCCTTGATCATCTTGTAGCGCGTTAAGGGGAGGTCTGTCCTATTGATCCGAAGTCTCATAACCGTCCGCTGCCCGAACCATCTTGGTATTATCTAACCCCCCATTTTATGAAACCCAGAGAATCTCTGCAATTGGGTGGAAGGCAAGATTTTTCTGTCGATGCTTTTCCCTTCCCATGATACACCGCCGGGGAAGTGTCTAACCTTTTCCGGCCCGAACCGAGTGATATACTATTAGGGGTCTTCCCCCGAGCCGTTCAGACAATCGGCCGCGGGAAACAGAACGGACCTGGAAAACCGTATCAACGGCGAGCTTAAGACTAAAGGCATATTATGAAAATCGGACTGGTTGGCTATCAGGGCTGCGGAAAAACGACTCTCTTCGACTGGCTGATCGGGCGTGCGCCCGACCCGTCCAGAGGCGGTGTCCAAAGCGCGATGGCCTCGATCCCGGAACCCCGCCTGATCTCCCTGGCGAATCTCTACCACGCGAAAAAGATTGTCTACGCACTGATGGAGATCGTCGATATCCCCGGGCTGGCGCGCGACTCGGTCGGAAACGCCGCTCGTTTGGGGCATCTGCGGGAGGCCGACTTTCTGGTCTGTGTCGTCCCGACCTTCGACGGCCGCGACGTCCAAAAAGAGATGGACGGGTTCCTTCAGGAAATGATCTTCGCCGATATGGAGATCGCGGAAAACCGAATCACCCGTATCGGCGAGCAGAAGAAAAAACATCTTCCCCGCGAAGAGCAGGAGAAGCTCTCCATCGAATTGGGCGCGATCGAGAAGATTAAAGCCGGACTCGAGTCGGGGAATCTCGTCTCGGTCGACGACCTCACGGAAGATGAGTACAAGCTGACCCGCTCCTTCCGATTCCTGACCGAAAAACATCGGATGATCTTGGTCAATACCGCCGATGATGAGACCGATTTTGCCCAGTACGAGAAGTTCTCGACTCCGGAGGTGCCGGTCATCGCCGTCTCGGTCGGACTGGAGTCGGAACTCGCGAAGATGTCCCCGCAAGAACGTCAGCAGTTCCTCGATGAAATGGGACTGGTCTCAACCGACCGCGATGGGATCATTCGCAAGCTCCTTGATCTGTCGGGACAAATGGTCTTCCTGACCGCCGGCGAGAAAGAAGTCCGCAGCTGGCTGATGACCAAAAACGGGACCGCTGTCGAGGCCGCCGGATGTATCCATTCGGACTTCGCAAAGAATTTTATTCGGGTCGAGGTGATGTCGTGTGACGATCTTCTGCGGCTCGGCAGTGAGCGCGAAGTCAAAGCCGCCGGCCTGAACCATCGGGAATCGAAGGATTACATCATTCAAGATGGTGATATCATCGAGGTTCTCGCCGGGAAATAACCCGTTCCCCTCGCTAATAGAAAGTACTGCGGATGTCTACCCAAAACGCGGAAGAATCGACTGAGCGATACGGCTATGTCTTTAGCCTCCTCTGCGACGACCGGCCGGGGATCGTCGCGGGGGTCAGCAGCGCGATCAACTCCATCGGCGGAAATATTGAGGCGTGCAGTCAGACCGTTCTGAATCGCTACTTCACGATTATCATGACCGTCACCCTCGATCGCTCTTGGGACTGTGAAGAACTCGGCGAGAAGATCCTCGCCGAAGGCCGACTGAAGGGATGCCAGGTCTCGGTTCGCCCTGCGGTGATCTACCCGGAGGGACGCGTGGAGAATCGACCCGATACCTTCGTGATCACGGCGTTCGGCCGCGATCGAAACGGGATCGTCTCCGCCTTCAGCCGCTACTTGGCTGAAAAGGATGTCAATATCATCGACCTGTACGGCAATCGAACCGGTAAGGAAGAGTTCCTCCTCATCAGCCAGGTCGAAGTCGACGCGCGTCACGATATTCAGAATCTCCAGCTCGACTTGGAAGGGATCGGAAGCGAACTGGGATTCACCGTTAAGCTCCAGCATAACAATGTCTTTGTCGCGACGAACCGGCTGCGGCTCGAGCACTAGCGCCCTGTGTCCCTAACCCCAAAGAAGTTTTCCCGCGATGATTCAGACCGATGAAATTCTGACAACGATCCGGATGCTCCATTCGGAACATCTCGATGTTCGTGCGGTCACCCTGGCGTTGAACCTGAACGATTGCGCCTCCCCCACCGTCGATCAGATGGTCAAAAAGGTTCGTCATAAAATCATGCGATGTGCCGGGAGGCTCGTCGATACCTGCGATGAGATCGGCGGAAAATACGGTATCCCGGTTACGAACAAACGAATCGCCATCTCGCCCGCCTCGATTCTCCTTTCGGGGCATTCCACACGCGGCGCGCTCGAACTGGCCCACGCCCTTGATGAGGCCGCGAGCGACTGCCGTGTCGATTTCGTCGGCGGCTTTTCGGCACTCGTGCAAAAGGGGATCTCCGCCGGCGATCAGGTCGTTCTCGACTCGCTCCCCGAGGTTCTCTCGCAAACTCGAAAGGTCTGCTCTTCGATCAACGCCGCCAGTCGCAAAGCGGGGATCAATGTCGACGCTCTCCATCAGCTCGGCCATATCATTCGCGACGTCGCGCAGGCCGATTCGGCTAATCGCGGATTCGCCGCCGCGAAACTCGTTGTATTCGCTAATATCCC
>CADBTE010000236.1 GCA_902797455.1 uncultured Planctomycetota bacterium
CTGCGGCGTCAAGCCGGGTGAAATCACCGACGTGGTTGCCGGATACGATGTCGCCGCGACGATCGCCTGGGTGCTGGGGATCGCTCCCCACCAGGCCTGGCGCGGCCGGGCGATCACCTCGGCGTTCGGCAAGTAAACGTCCCTTCATTTCCCAAAGGGCCCTTAACCGCGGGGCCCTAAATTTTTAAAAGGAAACAATGCCCGTGAGAGTCATTCAGCTTTCTTTTTGCGCCGTGTGTCTGGCAGTTCTCGGATCAACGGCGCTTTGGGGAGCGGGGGAGGGGCGTTTTTCGCCCCGGACCACCGTTTGGATCGAGGCCGAATCGATGGCCGATTCTCCCGAAACACCGATGGCGGGGGGATGGACGGTCGATCCCCAGTTGATCGACACCGTTGGCTCGTCGGTTCTTCTCGCCCATGGTCTGGGGAAGCCCGTCGCCGACGCGTCGGGGACGTTTAACATCCCTCAAAGCGGTGATTACCGTCTCTTTGTCCGTACCCGAAACTGGGTCGCTCCCTGGTCGAAGAGCGAGGCCCCGGGGCGTTTTCGTCTGCTTATCGACGGAAATCAAGACGCGGCCGAATTTGGAACCGAAGGGGAAAAGTGGCATTGGCAGCCCGGCGGGACGGTCCGCCTCGAGGCGGGAGAACATACGATCGCGCTGCGCGACCTGACCGGGTTCGACGGCCGCTGCGACGCGATTTGCCTGAGCAGCGACCCGAATTTTGTACCCCCCGAGGAGGACGAGGCGCTCAAGGCCTTCCGAGCCGAGGCGCTCGGCTGGCAGCCGGTCCCCGCCGATGTCCGCGATAAACCGTTTGATCTGGTGGTCGTCGGCGGCGGTATGGCCGGAATCTGCGCCGCGGTCTCGGCGGCGCGGCTGGGGCTCGATGTCGCGCTGGTTCAAAACCGCTTCACCCTCGGGGGGAACAACAGCAGTGACGTGCGCGTTCACCTTCAGGGGAAAATCAACCTCGATCCTTACCCAAACATCGGGAACCTGGTCTACGAGCTTCAGCACGACCGGGACGGGAACGCCGAGCAGGCATCGAATTACGAGGACGAGAAAAAATTCGCCGTCGTTCGTGCCGAAAAGAACCTGACGCTCTTCCTGGCGACGCACGTCGATGGGGTGGAGATGGACGGTCAGAAGATCGCGGCCGTCTACGCCCGGGGGCTGATCACCAACGAGCGGATTCGCCTGGCGGCCCCTCTGTTCGCCGACTGCACTGGCGACGGGAACCTGGGATTCCTGGCCGGTGCCGATTGGCGCTACGGCCGTGAGTCGCAGGAACAGACCGGCGAGCCCGACGCGCCGAAGGTGCCCGACAAAATGACGATGGGGGCCTCGGTTCAGTGGTACGCGGTCGACGCCGGCCGCGAAACCTCTTTCCCCGAGCTTCCTTGGGCGATTCAGTTCAGCGAAGAATCGATCCGTCCGATGGTCCATGGCGACTGGGACTGGGAGACAGGTCTTAATTGGGACCAAATTACAGAGATTGAAAAAATCCGCGACCACGGGCTTCGGGCCGCCTACGGCCACTGGGCCTATATGAAAAATCACGCCTCGGGCCAGTGGGCCGAAAAGGTCAAAAACATGGAGCTCGGCTGGGTCTCCTCCTACGCCGGAAAGAGGGAATCGCGGCGTCTGATGGGGGATATCATCATCGACGAGGTCGATGTGTGCGGAGGCCGCACCTGGCCCGACGCCTCGGTGACGGCTACCTGGGGGATCGACCTGCATTACCCCGAGAAGGAGAACTCCAAGTTCTTCCCCGGCGAGGAATTTCGAACGATCTGCGAGGTTCGCGGTCATCATTCCTACGCCATCCCGTACCGCTGCTTCTATTCGCGCAATATCAGCAACCTCTTTATGGCGGGGCGTGATATCAGTGTTACCCACGCCGCGCTGGGGACGATCCGCGTGATGCGTACCGGCGGGATGATGGGGGAGGTGGTCGGTATGGCGGCGTCGGTCTGTAAAGCCCACGACGCCGAGCCGCGCGACGTCTATCAGCGGTACTTCGGTGAGCTCCAAGAGCTGATGACCCGGGGAGTCGGCGCCATTCCCCCGGGGAGTGATACCCTTGGCAAGCCGGCATGGCTGGACGATCGGGAGAATCTCGCCCCGCGGGCGGCCGTCTGTGCCTCGAGCGAGCACGAAAGCGGCCAATACCCTGCCAAGAACGTCAACGATGGACAGATCAACCCGCCGGAAAATCCGGGCCGGTACGTCAGTGCCAACGGATCGACTCATTGGGTTCAGTTCGACTTTGCCGAACCGGTGACACTGTCGGCGCTGCGTTTCGTCGTCGGTCCTGTGGAGAACCGCAGGGTCCGCTACCAGCTCGAGTATCTTAAGGACGGAGATTGGGTTTGTATTCCCGAAACGGTGATTAAGAACCGTTTCTGCCTCGATTTCGCGATTTCATTTCCCCAGACCACGGCGAGCTCTTTTCGACTTGTTCAGGTGATTGGGGAAGGGGACAGTTCCGGTCTGTTCCGACTCTGGGAGGTCGAGCTCTACTGACCGGCGGCTTTATCTCGCGGGGGAACTTTTCTCCCCCGCTGTGATTCTGGCGGAAAACGGGATTTGCGCTATACTTGAGTGTTAAGAAACGGTCCTTCAGCATTTTTTGAGGGGGACCGTGACCGGCCGTGGTAGGAGAGTATTTCCAAGAGAACATCCCATGTCATCAGGTGAACAGCCCAATATTTCAGTTCGCGGGTTTCAGGAACTGATCCGCAAAATGTATTTCGAAAAAGACCAGCGCCGCGGGGTTGAACCTACCTTTCTTTGGCTGATAGAGGAGGTTGGTGAGTTGGCTACCGCGCTTCGCAGCGGCACCAAAGAGGAGCTCGAGGGGGAGTTCGCCGATGTTCTGGCGTGGCTGACGACCATCGCCAACATCAGCGGCATTGACCTGACCGAGGCGCTGGCCAAAAAGTATGGTGCGGGTTGTCCCGGCTGCGGCCATTACGTCTGTACCTGTCCCGATGCCGATAAACCGTAAGTGTTTTCGTTAACTAGCCGGGTTCGTTTCCCACTAACGTTTCACCGATAACCCACCTGTTTGATCGATGAGCCATCTACTCTCCAGAAACACGCCGCCGTCCGGCAGGTCTGTTCCGCCGCTTGGGCAGCGAGTGAGTGTCTTCCTGCTCTTCTTTCTCCTGGCCCTTGCGTTTGAATGCCGTCCGGCGACGGCTCAAGATTCCGGTCCCCGTGTGACGGGGATCCGCGTTGGGATCGCCGGCGCTTGGAAGGCCGGTTCCATTACCCCTGTCTTCCTCTTTGTTGACGGTCTTGACGCCGGGGGGCGGTACACATTAGAGCTTCGCTCCATCGATTCCGACAAGACCCCGACCTTTGTCCGAACCGAATTTTTCTATGAAGGTGCCGATCGTCCCATCTACGGACGCTGCATTCTCGGTCATGCCTCGGCTGGTCTTGAGGCTGCCGTCTTCGATGCCTCGGGCGAAACGCTCCTTTGCTCCCGAAAAATATCCCCCTCCAAGGTCTCCTTCCTCCGAGGCGCGAAGCATGCCGCTGTTTCCGACCCGGAAGAGAACGCCAAAGAAAGCGGCTCGGTTTCTTTGGCGGTCCCCAGTGTTTCGGAAGACCTTTTCCTCGGTCCGGTCCCGTCCGATCGGCCTGTGTGGCTTATTACCGGTGACCAAAACAACGGCCTGGCGGAAGCCGCCGCGCTATCTCAGCCCGAGGAACGTCTGCGTCCGGTCATCTGCCGGGTCGAATACTTTGACGATTTGGCTCCGGATCGGCTCGGCTATGACGCGGCCGACGTTCTGTTTTTGTCCGCTTCGCGCGAGCGTTTCTATCCCAGCGCCGATACGCCCGCTGCCCAAACGCGCATAAGCGCGATCAACAGCTGGGTCGCCTGCGGCGGCCGGCTGGTGGTTTGCGGCGGTTCCAAATCGCTCGAAAGACTTCTCCCTGGGGGGACACTCGCCTCTTTGATTCCGGCAGCGGTGTTGCCGGACACACGCGAACTCCGCGTGGCGAACTCCCTGGTGCAGTATGTCCCCAAGGCGAAAAATTTAATCATGACGGGAAACGGGAACAACCCTTTCCTGACGGTTCCGGTCCTCGATGTTAAAGACAGCAGCCATCCCGACGATACGACGGTTGAATTCACGGAAGGGGACGTCCCGATGGTCGTGCGACAAATCCGCGGATTCGGGACGGTGACCTTTTTCGCGGGCGAATGTGCCGAGCAGCCCCTGCGGGGTTGGAACGGCCGCGATCGTCTCTGGCTCGGGATACTTGGTTATAAATCCGAGCATGACATGGCTGCCCGACAGGGGAGCGGTTCGTTGATGGAATTGGGGTACACTGACCTGTCCGGTCAGATGCGCAGCGCGCTGGACAGGTTCGAAGGGGTGAACAATTTCCCGTTCTCCCTCATTTTGATCCTGGCCGGACTTTACATACTGGTGATCGGGCCGTTGGATTGGTTTGTGACGCACCGCCTTTTCCGCCGTCCTAACTTAACCTGGTTGACGTTCCCGATCTGGCTGGTTCTCTTCTCGCTGATTGCCCTTTCCCTCGGCCAGAAGACCTGGTCGCACGCCGTACGGTCGAACATGGCCGAGATTATCGATATCGATGAGACGAGCGCTTCGGTCCGAGGTTCGATTTGGGCCGGTTTCTACTCCCCCGCCGATGACCTATACTCCCTGGAGATCAAGCCGAGCTTCGCGCCGTCGGCTCAGGTTTCCGAGGTCCTTTTCAATCCTTTGGGGCTTTCGGGTTCCGGCTTGGGAGCGACCGAGCAGAAGTCTCTGTCGGTCGCCTATTGGGATATCCCCTACGAGAATCTCCGTCTGGACGGACGCACGGCACCTCTCCCCGTGGCGGTTCGGGCCAGTAAGTCCCTCTTCGGCGAGTGGTATGCCCGGGCCGAGATTCCTCAAGTCGCGGATCTGAAGTACACCGCCGCCGATCTGGTGACCGGCACGGTGACCAATCCGTTCGGTCAGACGCTCAATAACGCCGTCCTTTTTTGCGGAAAGTGGGCCTACAACCTTGGGACGCTTCAACCTAATGAAACCTTTACGATCGATCGATGGACCATTCGGCTCGATCCACCCCGTGCCCTAACGAGTCTGGGCGGTTCGCTCGATCAGACGCTCTCCAACACCATGACGCAATCGGACTTGGAACAGTACGACACGCAGTCGTCCGATCCAGCTTATATCATCAGAGCGATGATGTTTTTTGATATGGCCGGCGGCAGCGCCGAAATCGGTCTGTGTGACGAGCGTCACCGAAAAATTGACGGCAGTGAACTGATCCGCTGCGGCCGTGCCGTTCTGGTTGGGCGGTTCGACGATGAGCGATCGGGCCAGTCGGAACCACGAACCGACTTTTACCTGGGAACTTCTGACGCCTCCGAACGTGTATCGGCGTCTCACCCTGTCTATGTGCGGGTTTTCAGCCCGGTGCGCGAAAAACAGGAGGAAGGGAAATAAGATGATTAAGACCGAAGATCTGACGAAACAGTACGGCAAGCTCTTCGCGCTGAAGAATCTCAGTCTCGATCTGGTCGAAGGGGATCTTTTCGGCTTTATCGGCCCGAACGGGTCGGGGAAGACCACGACGATGAAGATCCTCGCGACGCTTCTTCAGCCGACTTGGGGAGAGGCCTATGTCTGCGGCCTTTCGATCTATACCCGGCCGAAGGATATTCGCCGTCTGATCGGTTTTATGCCCGACTTCTTCGGCGTCTACGACGATATGAAAGTGATCGAGTACCTCGAGTTTTTCGCCGCCGCCTACCGAATCAAAGGCCAGGCCCGCAAGAAGGTCTGCGACGAGGTGCTCGAGCTGGTTGACCTCGGCTATAAGCGCGAAGCGCTGGTGACCAGCTTATCGCGCGGTATGACCCAGCGTCTGGGGCTGGCCAGAGTCCTTCTTCACGACCCGCAGGTTCTTCTTCTCGACGAACCGGCCAGCGGTCTGGATCCTCGCGCCCGTATCGAGATGCGCGAACTGTTGAAGCGTCTCGGTGGGGGAGGGAAGACGATCATGGTCTCGAGCCACATTCTTCCTGAGCTGGCCGATATCTGCAATAAGGTCGGTATCATTGAACGCGGCGAGCTTTTGGTCAACGCCGATGTCAGCGAGGTCATGCGCCGAGTCCGCGACCAGCCGGTGATCCTGATCGAACTGGCCGAAAAGCGCCCCGAGGGGGGAAGCTTCCAGACGCTCGAAAACGTGATGAAGCTCCTTTCCGACCAGGAAGTGGTCGAGAAAGTCGATCTGCGCAAAAACGATGTGATCGAGGTCTTTATCCACAAGGGAAAGACCGTCGATGACTACGCCGGTCTTCTGGACACCCTCATTCGGGAAGGGTTCCGAATTCGTTCCTTCCGCGAGGAGGAGATCAACCTCGAGACGGCGTTTATGACGCTGACACGCGGTATCACGGCGTAGCCCCCTTTTATGGCGAGGCATTCTCCACTTTAGGCGATAAAAAAGACGGTTGAGCGATGGCGATTCTTTTCGCGGCGGTGATGGTGGCGGCCTTTGTTCTTAGCTGCGCGGCCTGCGGGCTGATTCGCCGTTTCGCCCCCGTGATCGGCCTGGTCGATAAACCCGGAGAGCGGAAGATCCACCACACCGCGATGCCGACCGGCGGGGGGCTCGGCATCTGGCTGTCGGTTATCCTTCTGGCCCTGCTCGGCACAACATTGGCCGGTCTCATCACGCGGGCCGTTCCCCCCGACGCCTCCGGCCCCGTCACCCTTTGGGGGATCACCCTTCCGGAACTTATCACCCACCGTGCCCCGGGGGTTCTCTTCCAGGCCAGGCGGTTCTGGGTTCTTTTGGGGCTGGGGACGATCCTTGTGGCTTTGGGGACCATTGACGATCGCCGCGGCTTAAGCTGGAAGCTTCGCCTCGGTGTCCAGACCTTGGTGGCGGTCGCCGCGGTGGCCGCCGGGTGGGAGGCGACTTTCTTTCTCCCGGTCCCTTGGCTGACTAAAATCCTCAGCGTGCTGTGGATTGTCGGGCTGATCAATTCGTTCAATATGCTCGACAACATGGACGCGCTCTCCGGCGGGGTGGCGGTGATATGTTCGTCGTTCTTAGCCGCTGTCCTTCTTCTTTTCGCGCGCAACGCCGAATCGGGGGAACCGCAGCTGTTCCTCGGCGGATTCCTTCTCCTGCTGGCGGGAGCGATTCTCGGTTTTTTAGTCCACAACCGGCCGCCGGCCCGGCTCTTTATGGGGGACGGCGGGGCGTACTTCATCGGTTTCCTTCTGGCGGTGATGACCCTCTCGGCCACCTTTGTGGGGGAACAGACTCCAAGACAGGCCATTTTGGTTCCCCTGTGTATTCTGGCGGTCCCTCTCTACGACACGACCAGTGTGGTGATCATTCGTCTGCGCAATGGACGTTCCCCCTTTGTCGGCGACAACAACCATTACTCCCACCGCTTGGTCGCGCTGGGGCTTTCGAAACCGGCCGCCGTGGCGACGATCTACCTTACGACCGCTTCCTGCGCCGCCGGCGCGCTGTTCCTCTATCAGGTTTCCACACCCCTGGCGATTTGGGTAGTTCTTCAGGTTCTGATGATCCTCTCTCTGGTCGGTATCCTGGAGTTCACCGCGCGAAAGACCATAAAAAAACGGTAGTCTGCCGGTCCGCCCCGCGTCGTGACGGCCGCGAGGGAGAAAAAAAGCGGAAGAATTATATCAGGCCTCTTGCGCCGGAGGGGATTATCGTTTATACTCACCCTACAATCAATTAGAAATTCCGCGGTTTCCTCAATGGGGGCCCCAGCAATGGGGGCCTGTGAACCTGGTCAGGTGAGAGATCAAGCAGCCATAAGCGGTAACTCTCATGTGCCGGGGCTCTTATTGGGGAAACCGCTTTTTTTACGCTTTTTTGCCGCTCACCGTCATTGAATGTCCGAGTTTCCCGAAGAAAATCACGCCGCTTCCTACCAGGTGGTCGCTCGACGTTACCGTCCCCAAGGGTTCGATGAACTCATCGGTCAAGAGCAGATCGCCCATATCTTGGCCGAGGCGATCAAGACCGGCCGAGTCGGGCACGCCTATCTGTTCACCGGCTCGCGCGGTGTCGGGAAGACCTCCGCGGCCCGCATCTTCGCCAAGGCACTCAACTGCGAAAAAGGGCCGACGACCACCCCGTGCAATCAGTGCGAAATTTGCGAGGCGATCACCAGCGGCGAAGATATCGATGTCTTGGAGATCGACGGCGCCAGCAACCGGGGGGTTGAGGAGATCCGCCAAATCCGAAGCGGCGCGTCCATTCGGCCCAGCCGTTCCCGCTACAAGATCTATATCATCGACGAAGTCCACATGCTTACCCGCGACGCGTTCAACGCGCTGCTCAAGACGCTCGAGGAACCGCCGGGGCATGTGAAGTTCATCTTTTGCACGACCGAGCCCCAGAAGATTCCGATCACCATCCTGTCTCGCTGCCAGCGATTCGATTTTTCGAATGTCAGCTCCAAGAGCATTGCCGCCCATCTGGCGAGTATCGCCGCTAAAGAGGGTCTCGAGGTGGAACCGGGGGTCTTGGAGCTTCTGGCGCGCCATGCCTCCGGATCGATGCGTGACGCGCTCTCGCTTCTGGAGCAGCTTCTGTCGTTCAGCACCGGTTCCGTCACGCTGGACGGCGTTCACGCGATGCTTGGGACGGTCGACGATCAGAAGATCCTCGATCTGGTTGCCGCTGTACGAAACGAAGATACCCGTGAGATTTTCAAAAAACTCGACGAAATTGCCCGCAGCGGGGTCGATTTCGGTATTTTAATGGAGCAGCTTTTAAAAGCGTTCCGCGATCTTCTGGCGATGACCGCCGGTTGTACCGAGAGCGATCGTGGGGAGGCCGATTTTGAGTTCCTCTTCCACGAGGTCACCCCGGAATTACAGGAGATAGCCGCCTTCTTTGGGGCCGACCGCATCATCGCCTCGATGCAGTTAATAGACCAGGCGATCACCCGCATGCGTTACAGCACCCAAAGCCGGGTTCTCGCCGAGCTGACGATGGTTCGCCTGGCGCGGCTTCGCGCCACCGAACTTGTCGCCGCGCTGATCGATCGCCTCAAAGCGGGTAACCCCGCCAAACTGACCTATATCCCCGATGATAATCGGCGTTCGGCGCTTCCTCCGAGCGTTTCGGCCCCGCGCCTAACGGGCGCGGGAGCGGCGGTTTCTTCCGACATCTCGGCTCGTGTCCCGGCCGCCTCGGCGCCCCCGCGGCAAAGTACCGAGCACGTGACGGAGGCCTCCGCCGCCGAGATGCCCCCCACCGGTCCGCCTGCGGCGGCTGACCTGCGCCGGTTTTCCCCGCAGCAGCTCAAGGAACTTTGGACCGAGACGCTCAGTTCCGGGTCCCTGGGGCCGGCGCTTTCGGCCCAAGCCCTCTCGGCCTCGGGCTTTAAAGCCGAGGACTCCTCGACACTGGTTGTCTTTTTCCCCGATACCTCCGTTTCCTCGATGAGGTATTGCCAGACGGAAGACAAGAAAATCCTTTCGGTCCTGACAGAGCGGCTCGGCGGCGGGATCCACCTTAAATGGGCGACGGTGAAATCAGCTCCTCCCGCCGCCGAGGCGCCGTCCCAAACGCGTGCCTCCCATTTAGATCAGGCAGCGATGTTCCGCCAAAAGGTGAATCACCCCATCGTCCGCGCCGCGGAAGAAATTTTCGGCGCGCAGCTGAGAGATGTCCGTCCACCGGAAGGACAATAGCGGCGCAAAAAGTCCCGCGGAAACAGGGGCTGATTCGCCTCATTTTTCCCGAACCCCCCCTTGCTGAAATTTTTGCCGGTGGGATAATACACCCTGTCTTTTGGGGGGGTAACCCCTATAGCGAAAAGACGTGTGCACCCATAGCTCAATTGGATAGAGCATCGGTCTACGGAACCGAAGGTTCTCCGTTCGAATCGGAGTGGGTGTAGTAGATTAAACCCTTGTTTTTACGGGCTCTCGTCACTGTTGCTTA
>CADBTE010000237.1 GCA_902797455.1 uncultured Planctomycetota bacterium
ACGCTTCGGTTTTTTACCCGAAAAACACGGGGATTTGCGGAAAAACACGAAGGACTGTTTTCTGCCGTCCAACAAGGAATTTTTCCCGCGCGTACCCCAATAAGGAGGCCGCACAACGAAAAAAAGGGCGCGGCCTAAAAAAGCGCGCCCTCAAAAATCATATTTTTGACGGGACAAGGCAAAACCGCGATAGGTCAAAACTCTTTACTGAGCCAGTCGCGGACAATTTTTTCGAACGCCATCGGGCGTTCCATCGGCGCCAGGTGCCCACCCTCTTCGATAACGGCGTAGGACGAACGCTGCGCTTTTTCGGCCAAGGCCTTCATCGAGTCGGGAGGAGTCAGACGATCATCCTCCCCCACAACCACCAGGACGGGAACACGGAGTTGCTCGAGAACGGCAGTGGTATCGCCGCGCTCGGCCATCCCGAGCGCGGCGGCAGCCACCCCCGTCGGGTTTTGGCTGTTCATCATCGTCTGGACAGCATCGAGAACGGCGGGAGTGTCATCAACGGTCACGGGAGAAAGAAAGCCGGACGCACCGTCGGAAAGATCCTCAACACCCTCTTGAAGCACCGTGTCGGCCAAATGTCGGCGGCCGGCGGCGGCCTTCGGGGTATCGGCTTCGGTCTTCGTATCGCAAAGAATGAGCCCTTTGAGCCGATGGGGATATTTTTTCGCGAATTGCATCGCGATGTACCCCCCCATGGACAGACCACAGACTATCACCTGGGGGATATCAAGCTCGTCGAGAAGCGACGCCAGGTCATCGGCAAAGACGCCCATCGTGGTGGGCGGCGCGTCGCAGCCGTCGAGATCGTCGAAGTCGTCTTCGCAGGCGGGATCACGAAAAACGAGATTCGACGCGCCAAACCCCCTCAAATCGGGAAGTATCGACTGGCAGCAGCGCGCAAGAGACCTCGCGGCGGGAACCCACATAATGTGATCAAAGGGGAACCCGTGGACAAAAAGGATCGGCGTTCCCCGGCCGACTGTCCAAACAGCGAGGTTCCCCCCTAAGTATCTTTCCGCGATCACCTCTGATCCTTTCGTCTCTTTGGCCTAATAACCATTCGGAAAAACCGGACGCTCCATCAAGTTCACCTCGGCGAGGAATGCTGTTACGCGCCGAGGTTTAAGTGTGGTATAATGGGATGGGGTCTGGTTCCGTAATCGTAACTATAGTGCCTTGCGCTTTAAAAAGGAAGTTCTTCCCCTCCTAAAAAACCGAAATTACGAGAAAAACATGTCGAATCGGGCGAAAATCTCTGTTTGGGCATCTCCGTCCCTGTCGGAAAGCAAAAAGGGGGGGCTCTCTCCTGTTGTTCTGTGGGCGATTGTTTTTTCCCTGGCGCCGTCGTTCTGGGACGCGGCGGGGACATTCCCCGCCTCTTATCTGGCGGCTCAGGCCAGTTTCGGGTCCCTCACGGCCCCGTCGGACCAGTCGCCATCGCCCGAACAGCCGAAGAAAAAGCATCGAACCAAGAAAAACGCGAACGTCTCTTCGGAAACGACCGGAGGAACATTTTCGGGCGACGCGCAGGGAGGTGAGGCGGGCAAACCGAATTCACCGAACAAGGGCCCCGTCCTCGGCATCCCTCAGAAAGTCCGCTACCGCTACGGGATGGAGTTTGAGGCCAGGCCGGGAGGGGAGTGCTCCAACCTCTTCGGATCGGCGCCGATCCCGATGGAGTGGCCCGAACAGAAAGTCACGTTGGTCGAAGAGGTCTTTCCCCGCGAGGCGAGGGTCGGTTATCGCGAGCTGAAAGAGGGGGGGGTTCGGCAGCTCCTGTTCAAGATGCGAACGCTCCAGGAGGGCCAAAAGACCGAGGCCTCGGTGGTGATCGAGGTCACTCGATATACCCAAGCCCCTCCGTCGGATACCCAGGGGCTCGTCGTTCCCAAAAAACTGGGACGTACCATGCGTCATTACTTGGACGATTCCCCTTTTATCGAGGTGGGAGATCAAAGAGTCCGAAAAATCGCCCGGACAATTAAGGAACAGACCAAAGAAGAATCCCCCTGGAACCAAGTCTCGGCTGTTTTCAACTACGTCCGCGATCATGTCCGCTACAACGAGTCCTTAAAAGAGACGACCATCCGCGGCGCCGCCGCCGCGATTGAAACCGAAGAGGGGGATTGCGAGGATATGTCCGCCCTGTTCATCGCGATCACGCGCAATCTCGGGATTCCCGCGCGGACAGTCCGGGTTCCGGACCATTGCTGGGCTGAATTCTACCTTGAGGATCCCGAGGGGAATGGGTATTGGTTCCCCGCTCAGGTCGCAGGTAACGAGGCGCTGGGCGTTTCGTCCGATACCCGCCCCATTCTTCAGAAAGGGGATTCGTTCCGCATTCCGGAATCCCCCCGTGAGGAGACTCGGTATGTCAAAGAGCTCTTCACCGGAGATGTCCGCCAAAACGGTCCTGACCCGCGTGTACAGTTCATTCGTGAAGAGGTTTCCCGGTAGATGACGCCCCGGCAGCGGCCAAAAAAAGTTTCTGCGAGTTCCCCCATGAAGCGAGCGTTTTTGTTTCTCCTTTGTTCCGTCCTCCTTTCGGGCTTTGCAACCGCGCAGGAGGCGATTCAGACATTGGATTCCGGAGCCGCGATCTTCGGGACAATCGCCAAAGAGGACGACAGCACGGTCACGCTCGATCTGACCGGCGGGGGACAGCTGGTTCTGGACGCCTCGCGGATCAAAAAGAAGGACACCCCCTCCTCAGATCTGATCGAATGGCGTACCCACGTTCCTCTGTTGCCCGATACGGTCGAGGAACATCAAAAGATGGTCAGCTGGTGCCGCGATCGGAACCTAACCGACCAGGGACGTCTCCATGCCGAGCGAATCATCGAACTCGATCCGGAAAATGACGCCGCGCATAAATTCCTCGGCCACGTCAAACTCGACGGGTTATGGATGACCCCCGTGGAGCGCAAAGAACAGCTGGGGTATTCCAGTTTTGGAGGACGGTCGGTCACGCGGCAGGAAGAGGTGCTCTTAAGGCAAAAGCAAGAAGACAAAAAAGCCGTCAGCCGCTGGAAAAAGCAGATCAAGTCGAATCTCCCCCTTCTGCGGGAGCGCGATCCGCGCGGACTGGAATTCTTTCGTCAGATACATGACCCAAGGGCACTGGCTGCGGTGACCGATTTTCTTCGCCGTGAGGAGGACCCACAGGTTCGCGTTCTCCTCGTTCAGACGATGGGTGGAATCGGGACTCCCGCCTCTTACGGCGACCTGGCGACTGTCTCGGTCATCGACGACGATTATGAGGTCAGGCGTACCGCGCTGGAAATCATCGGTTCGCAGCCGAAAGTGATCCCCAGTGTTATCCAGTTCTACCGCCGCCGCCTGTACAACCCCGACAACGCCACGATCAACCGCGCGGCCGCCGCGCTGGCCTACCTAAACGCCGGTGAGACGATCCCCGACCTGATCAACTCGCTGGTCACCAATCATCAGCGGACCATCACCGAGGGAGGAGATCGGCCAATCGCCACGTTCTCCAATGAGGGATTCTCCTTCAATCCCGGCGGCGCCGTCACGAAGACCGTCACCGATACGATCGAAAACAGCGATGTGCTGGCCGCTCTTCAGCAACTTGTCGAAAGCAATCTGCCGCCGGCCGTTGACTTCGGTTTCGATATCGACGCGTGGAGAACCTGGTATTTCCAGAGAATGGAACTCGACGGCTTCGATACCCGCCGATCCGAATAAACGCGTCCCCCTTTCCCACCACGCGCCTTGCGCAAAAAAAGGAGGCCATTCGGCCTCCTTTTTCTTTTTTTCGCGCTCACTTTAATCGGAGCTGAGCTTGGAAAATCAGTTCTCGTCGGTCTTCTCTTCTTCATTGACGGGGAACGAGAAGAGCGGGCCGGAACCACTTCCCATACCGCCCTTGAGGGTGTCGGGGTTCACCGTCTGGGCGGCCGCAGCGGAGGCCTGCTCCTCGGCGGCTTCAGCGGCCTCTTCCTCTTCGGTCCATTCGGCGCGCTTGCGCGACAGGCCGATCTTTCGCTCGTCGGTATCGACGCGGAGAACCTTGACCTCGATATCGTCGCCAACCTTGACGACCTCAAGCGGATCCTCGACCTTGTGGTTAGCCAGCTCAGAGATATGGAGCAGACCTTCGAGGTTATCCTCAAGCGAGACAAAGACACCGAAATTGGTGACCTTGGTCACCTTGCCGGTGACGATCTGGCCGGCCTGGTACTTCTCGGGGATACGGCTGACCCACGGATCTTCCTGGAGCTGCTTCAGCCCCAGGGCGATACGGTGGCTCTTCTTATCGACAGAGAGAACCTGGCATTCGATTTTCTGTCCCTTCGCGACGACTTCGTTCGGATGGGTGACCTTGCGGACCCAGCTCATGTCGCTGATGTGAAGAAGGCCATCGATCCCTTCCTCGATCTCGATGAAGGCGCCGTAGTTGGTGAGGTTGCGGACCGTACCGGTAACCGTCGAACCGATCGGGTATTTCTCTTCGACCGATTCCCAGGGATTCGGCTGGGTCTGCTTGATACCGAGAGAGATTTCCTGCTTGTCTTTGTTGATCCCCAGGACGATCACCTCAACGGAATCACCAACCGAGAGGATGTCGCTCGGGTGGTTGATACGTTTCGTCCAGGACATCTCACTGATGTGAACCAGACCCTCGATACCATCTTCGAGCTTGACGAAGGCACCGTAGTTCATCACGTTGACAACCGTACCGGTAACGCGGGAACCGATGGGGTACTTCTCACTGATATTCTCCCACGGGCTGGGGGTCTTCTGCTTCAGACCAAGAGAGATTTTCTCTTTTTCTCGGTCGATCTGGAGAACGACAACCTCGATCTCTTGGTCAATCGAAACCACGTCACGCGGATCGGTCACGCGGCCCCAGCTCATATCGGTGATGTGGAGCAGACCGTCGATACCGCCCAGGTCGATGAACGCGCCGAAATCGGCGATGTTCTTGATGACCCCCTTGCGGATCTGTCCCTCTTCCAATTCATTCAACAGAGCGTTCTTGCGCTCGGCCCGCTGGGCCTCGATCAGGGCGCGGCGGCTGACGACAATATTGCGGCGCGCCTCGTCAATCTTGAGAATGAGACACTCGATCGGCTTGCCGATGTATTCGCCAATGTCGCCCGGACGGCGGACATCCACCTGACTGGCGGGGAGGAAAACGTTGACGCCGATATCGACCAGAAGACCACCCTTGATCTTCTTGGTGACCGTACCGGTGATCGTCTCACCTTCCTTGATCTTCTCCATCATCTTGACCCAGGCCTCGATCTTAGCCGCCTTCCGCTTGCTCAGCAGAATCATATTGCGGGCGGCTTCCTCGCCGGTCATAGTATCTTCGAGCTCTTCGACCAGGACTTTGATCGTCTGACCCGCAGCGGGGGCCTCTTCTCCCTCTTCCCACTCGGAAATCGGGATTTGGCCCTCGCTCTTATAGCCGACGTCGACAATGACGAATTCTTTCTCGATACGGACAATCTTCCCCTCGATGATTTCGTTCGGGGTGATTTCCTTACCCTCGACGATCTTCTGGCCAAAGTCGCCACCGCCGAGAACCTGTTGGATTTCGTCGTCCCAGTCCTGTTCGTTCAGATCCAGCCCGCTGATCAGGTTTCGATTTACCACAACTAATATTCCTAAAGGGTTTTTAGTCCAACCGAAGCGTTCCATCAGACCGCCTGACGGAAACAACCATGGATACCTCGGTTAAAACCTCAGGGTTTCGCTTCCCGTCCGCGATGCTTCGGGAACCTCTCCCGAAAATTGAACACGCGAACTTTCAGCGCTTCGCGCGCTTACAAAGCCAGTCGTCCCCCCGCGGAGCCCCGCAAAGACGGAAGGGCTTTAATAAAACGGCAAACTCGCTTATAAAGCAGATTAATCGGCTTATTCTACCTGAATCCCGCCGCAGGATAAGGGACCCCTCGTTCTGGAAAAAGCGGGATGGTCCCCGGGGCTATTTCGCCTTGACCACCGGAAGGTCGGCCCAGCAGGTAGTATAGCTTGGGGAACGAAACTTCGAGGACGGCCGCCAGGAGGGGCCGTCCTCGTTTCCCCTGGCGGCACTTTCGGCAGCGCTGTGAATTTTCCCCGTACCGAAAGCGCGATTGACCTGATCGACCGCCCGCATCAGCTCGAATCGTTTGGCCCGGCGATCGACATCTTCCTCGGTATCGAAGAGGGCCCGATACGATCTCTCGGTACTTTGGTCGACGATACCGACCAAAAGAACCATCCCGCGCTGATAAGCGAACCCCTCTTGATAGACCTGGTCGGTCAGGAACTTCGCGTGGTGAAGAATGGAGATCGTGTCGGAAGTCGGTTCTGCGAAGCCGATCGTTCGAGCCTCGTGCGATTGGGGCAGATCGGTTCGGAACCGATTGGTGTCGAGCTGGACGATGATCGCCGAGGCGGCGCAGCGACATCGGCGAAGTCGCTGCGCCGCGCTGGCGGCGAACTGGGCGATGGCGCGATGAATCTCCTCACGGGAGGAGATCAGCTCGCCGAAGGAACGGGAGACCCGGATACTCTGCGGGGTCGGCGGCTCATCCTCCAAGGGGAAGCACTCCTCGCCGCGCAGTTCACGCAGCGTCATCTCTTGGACGATCGTAAAATTCTCGCGGATCCACTTCGGGTCAACACGAACCAGGTCGGCCGCCGTCTTCAGGCCATACCGGTGGAATTTCTTCGACAGGCGGCGGCCGATCCCCCAGACTTCCTCGATCGGGAAGTTTTGGAGCGCCGCCAGCCGCTCGTCGGGGCTCATCAGCGAAAAGTAGCGATCCGGCCTTGACTTCGCCAGGTGATTCGCCGCCTTCGCCAAGGTCTTGGTCGGTCCCACTCCAAAGGAGATCGGAATCCCCGTCCAGCGGGGAACGGTGGCGACAATCTCTTCTCCCAGCCGAGCCAGGGGTGTTCGGAGATCATCCGCGGACCATTCCTTGGCCGGCTGGGCGAATCGCCCGGTGAGGTCCAAAAACGCCTCGTCGATGGAATAAATCTCGACATCGGCCGTCCATTGAGCCAGGGTCAGCATCACCCGATGACTTAAGTCGCCGTAGAGAGAGAAGTTCGAGGAGCGGACAATCACCCCGTTTCGGGCCAGGAACTCCCGCACGCGGAAGTACGGCGTCCCCATCGCCACCAGGGGTTTGGCCTCGGCCGATCGAGCGATGATGCAGCCGTCGTTGTTCGACAGGACCACGACCGGCCGAGAGCGCCATTCGGGGCGAAAGACCTTTTCGCATGACGCGAAGAAGGAATTGCAATCAGCCAGACCGTAAATTTTCATAGGTATCTTTCTTCCCGGCTTACGCTTTTAAGGCCGCTGCCCAAACATCAAAAGGCCAAACGCGTGCTCGGTTCGATCGGAGTTTTCGACATTCCAGCACTCGACACCGCGATCAGGGACAATCCTTCTCACCGCCAGCGCCCAGACATCAGTGCGGGTCGGCGCTATACGGGTGAGACTTTCCCAAGGAATCGCGATCTCCAGCGTCCAGCGCCCTTGATCCCCGCCTTGAGCAACAAAGCAGCGCGCGTCCCAGCCAAGACGGTTCCAGCACGAATCGGTCACGTCCCCGTCACGACTGAAGAGGAACCGATAGTACGTCGTGTAGTCTCGATCAAGGTCCAATTCTATCTCGACCCGATCCTTATCGTCAAGATTCGCGTCCCGGCGGCGCGGTCCCTGTGTTTTGGGCCCCGCGCCGGGGATATCGCTGCACTCCAGCGCGATATAGAGAAACTGGGCGTCATAGAGAAACGACACAAACGTTCCAAACTCGGTGGAAAGAGCATACTTCTCAGCCAGATCTTCCCGGTTCGCGTCCGGATCGGGAGCTGTCTTCTGCGGCCGGTCCGAAAGCGAGAAACGCTCGGCTTTCTCCCAAACCTCCGGTTCCAAGACACCGTCGAGAAAGGGACGTACCGAGGTGGTTCGACACGAGGCGATCGACAGCGGGCACAGACGGGACAGCTCGGATTCCTCCCCCGTTTGGGGAGACAGCAGCTGGAACTCGGCCTCGGCACGCGCTCCCCAAAGCCCCGATTTATCAACCATCGATCGATTCATAAAGTAACGAAGCGCGTCGTTATCGAACCCGCGAACCCGCTGAATCATCGCCAGAGGGAAACGAATCTCGGGATTCATGTAAAAATCGGGCTGGACCGAACGGATCAGTTTTCCCAGCTCGTCGGCATTCACATAGCGGGAATTCATCGCCGAGGTATCGACCGCCAGCGAGGAAGAGAGCGACTCGTTCCCTACGGTCCCCTCGCTGCTGGTGACGCGGTTCCCGTCGTTCGTTCTCCAGAACGGCTCCCGTCCCGAATAAAATTGGACGAGCCAGGTCAGGGCCCGGCGTGCCTGGGGCGATTCGGGCGCTAGGTTGGCCACCCGGGAGAAGACCTCTTCGGCTGAATCCCAATTTCCCGCGGCTGCCAGCGCCGATCCGACCTCGGTGAGGTACTCCACCGCCAGATCCGCGTCGAGCTGAAGCCGCTGCCGATCGACATCGGCCAGGAGCACCTCCACCGCGCGGGGGTCCCCGCCGGAAGCGAACCTTCCGACGATCCCCAAGGTCTTTCGGCGCAAGGCGCTGCGCTGACGCGGGTCGGTATCCTCACACACCAGGGGGACGGGTTCACTCCTGCGGGCCGCACCGCTGTAGGGGATATCCAGATGGTCGAACATCGCGGCACACTCTTTCTCCCCCTGTCGATCGTACAGGACGCTCATGACCAGATCCGTACTCTTATCCACTGCGGTATTCGCCGCAGTTCCCTCCACCAGCCAGCGCGCGGCCAGCGCCGCCTCACTCATCTCGCGGCCGATCGACGACACGAAGAACGAACCGCTCAGACGGATTCCCCCTTCCCCATCCTGAGTGATCATCTCAACCCGCTGAACGGCCCAGGGAGACAACCCCGCCTCGGTTATTTGCTCGGGATAGGCCGTGGGGGACTGCGCCGCTAAAATCGCTCCGGGGAGTTCCCGTTCGATCAGGGATCGAGCGGCCTCGGTCTCGGGGCTTTTTAGCCCGCGGGCGTGCTGGGCCAGGAGCTGAACAACATCTCCCCCGCTTTGAACCGCCTGTGAGGCCGGACGCGCCGGGGTGGAAATCACCAGCACTTCGGGACGCCAGACACGGATCAGACGAACCAATGATTCTCGGAATATCTCCAGACCGCGGTTATCCGACTCGGCATCGAGCGCGGCCAGCAGCGCTTCCACCGTTTGTGCCGTCGAGGGAACCGAAAAGCGTCCCGGTTCCGCGGTGGAGCTTCCCAGGGAATCGAGTACCGCCGCCCGCAGGCGATTGGGCTTGGAGATTTCGTCTTCCGACGACTCCTCCGGCCGGAAAACCAGCGCTGCCCCGCCGAGATACCCCTCCTGACCGGAGGGTTGAATGAACAGTTCGGGACGAAACGCCTCCGGTTCCGCCAGCAGAGCCAAAAAGGCCAGACGCCTCCCCCCCTCATGCTGAACCTGCCAGGTTTGCCCGCCGTCGCTGGTAGCGACGATCGTCCCTAAGTCCCCTCCCCCCCATCCGTGAAGGGAGTCGACAAAAAACAGAGTGCGGATCGGGACGCTGACCCCGGTATCGAACCGCTGCCAGTTCCCTCCGCCATCGCCGCTGACCACCACCCGGCTCCCCGGGTTCCCCGCCAAAACAATGTGCCTGTCTCGCGCGCTGAGCGCGTAGAAATCGAATTGCCCGCTCGTCCCATCGGGGAGCTCGCCGGCCGGACGCCGCCATGAGCGCTGATCATCCGAACAGACAAGTACCACCCCTCGATCACCGGCGGCCCAAAGCTCTCCGGTACTATCCTGGGTCACGGCGCGGATCGGGGTCTTTTCCAAACCGGGCACCGGCCAGACACGCCCCCCCGAGACGGTTTGAAGCGTGAGATTTTCTCCCGTGCCGATCACCTGATCGCCGGCGGCAAGCGTCTGTGCCGAACACCAGCCGCCATGCCGATTGCCGCGTGCCATCGGTTCCCAGCTGTGTCCCGCATCATGGCTGACGAACAGTCCCGACGGGTAGAGTTCCGAGGAATCACCGGCAATCATCCACTCGGTTTCACTGAGGATCTGAATCGAGCGCAGTATCGGGAATGACGCATGGGGGATCTCTTGCCAGGTCGCTCCCGCGTCAGCGGTCACGAGAATGATGCCGCAGCCGTTTTCTCCCCCGGCGATCACCCGCCCGCCAACGACGATCCCCCGCTGGGAATCGAGGAACCGAACGGCGTACAGTTCGTTATCGGTCGGAAGTTTCATCAGCAGCCATCGTTTTCCCCCATCGAAGGTGGTCCACAACGTCCCCCGGTCCCCCGCCGCCCAGCCGCGAAGCGGGGTAAGGAAGAAAATATCGTGAATTGTCGCGTCGTTCTGGTACCTCGGCAGCCCCCGGTACGACGGAAGGGGGGATGGGGGCAGGATCGCCGCCGGGGGTTCTTCCTCGGTCTCGACCCCATAGACCAGCGAAGCGTCGGGGCCGAGCGACTCGGTGAAATCGATCATCCGCTTCTCCCTTTCTAAAGGAGGAGCGCTTGGCTCGGCCGACAGTTCTTCACCGGCGGGGACGTCAACCGCCGAGAAATCCTCCTCCCCGCTCGCTTCGATCAGAGTTTCTTCCTCGGCCTCCTCCCGGTTCATCGGCGCGGGACCGGCTGAATCGGAATTGCCGGGACGGATCTGATCGGCGAAGAGTTTCCACGGCTGTTCTCCCCAAACAGGCGCGAAGGACGCGGCGGCCAAAAACATCACCCCCGCGCAAACAAGCGCCGAAAAAAAGGCAAACACCCCCCGTGCGGGACAAGCGCGCCTAAACGCCTGCCTCACGTCATCATTCCCCGCGGGGGAAGCGAACACCTTTCGCGCCGGCAAATCGAGTTTCATAGCTGCCGGTTACCGTACCGATTTTTAAGCGCGAAGACAAGGGGAAAAACCGTTTTGAGGAGGGAAAAGATCATCGCGGCCGCGGGGGACAGTGCCTTGAAACAAACCAAGAACGACACTTTCCCCCGCCGGCTTTTTTCGTCTGCCGCTGCGCCAGGGCCCGCTTTGGGTACACAGCCAAGATTACCGGGAGGCCTTCCCGCTCACCCAATCGAGCCCGCGGTAGAAGATCTCACGGTAACGCGGATCGTTGAACGCCCCCTTATCATGGCCTTGAATCAAGACAAAGACCGGGCTGTTCTTATACTGACGCGTCCAGCAGATCGGCTCCGAAGAATCGGGATGGTCGGTCCGGATCAACACATGATTCCCCTCCGGAGCAAGCCAAAGATCCCCAAAAACCTCGTCGGTGAGGGTAAAATCCTTCAGCCCCTGGGTAATCGGGTGGTCATGATCGACGACGATAAAGTTCACGTCCGCCGGCTGAATGTAACTCGACGCGGGGTAGGTCGTCCCATCAATCTCCATCGGGGCGGTCAGATACGCCGTTCCATAAACTTCGCGAAACAGAGGGAAGTCATTGTGCGAAATCAGCGCGTGATGGAGCATCACCGTCGGTACCCCTTCTTCCCACATCGCGGCGAGTTTCTCTTTTTGCGCGTCGGTCAGTTCGAAGGAGGACTGATCGTGGAATACCAGTACGTCGTACCGCTGCGAGATCCCGGCGTCGAGCTGATCTTCCCCCTCGGGGAGCACCAGCTCGTCCATTTCGGTGTTGGGATGATCGAGGATCATCTTATGGAGACCCTCTTGGTCGTACCAGTGCCCGCCGGTCACCAGCAGCACGCGCAGCGGTGAGCCGTCTTCAGCGGCCCGAACATCAACCGAAAACGCGATCGAAACGGCGGCCAAAAACGTCAGAACAAAAAAAACGGGACGAATCAGTTTCATCATCGGTAAATCCTTATCTCCCAGATACGCGTCAGACCCGCACGGCAATACCCAAAAATGCCGGCGAGCTAAAGATATGGTGGCGCGAAAAGCGCCGACCCCCTATAATTGTATCCGAGGATCGATAGAAAATCCAACGGTCAAAATACCCAAACGATCAGTTTCTTCCCGAGCGCCGATGAAATTTTTTCTCTCCCCCAATGACGGGCCTTTTCTCAAGGGAATCGCCAAGTTTTTCTCTCAACCGGAAAACCGGCGGTTCAATCACCGCGCAGTCCACGTGATTGTCCCCAATTCCAGGGCGAAAGATCTCCTCGGCGGCCTCTTTAAAAGCGCGGGCGTCAACTGTTGGGTCAATGACCTAAGCACCTTCACCGACTGGCTTTACCAGCCGCACAAAAAACTGGCCGATCCGTTCACGGAGCTGCTCACCTGGGGGAAGGTTCTTCAGCAAATGGAATCGGCCAATCCGATCCGCCGGGAACTCTTTAGGGACAAGCCCCCCAAATTCCGAAGCCGGCTCGATCTGGCCGAACGCATCACCCTCCTTCGCGTCGAACTGGCCGATGAGGGGCACAGCTTCGATACGGTCGCCCAGCTGCCGATTTTGACGTCGGAAGAAAAAGCACGATGGGAGGCCCTCTCTCGGCTCGAGAAAGAGTACCTGCGCGCTTTGTCCGACACATCCCTCGCCGACCGTGCCGAGGAGCGCCGCCGTATCCTTGCCGGCGTCCTGCCCCCGGGGAATGTCACACTCTTCTTAGCCGGCATTTTATACCTTCCGTCCATTCATAAAAAGCGTCTCGATCAGTTCGTTCAGGCCTCCCCAAACTCGGTAAACTGCCTTCTGTTTGCCGACCCACCGCAAGAAGACCGCTTCGATTCGTACGGAACGCTCATTCCGGAACGCTGGACCGATCTGGCCTTTCATATCCCGGAGGGGCAAATCGTTCAGCTGCCGAGCGTTGTGGAAGAGGGGGAATCATGCGCGCGCTGTTTGGAAACACACGATCTTGACGACACCGCCATCGTGATGGTCTCGCGGGAATCGTACCCGTTCCTGGTCTCGGAATCGCGAAAGCTCGGTCTTACCTTCCCTCCCGCGCCGGAGGAGCCCCTAACCGCCAATCGTCTCATCCGACTTCTTCTGGACATCGCCCGTTTCCTCGAGCAGCGCCGCTATGACTGTTTCGCTGACCTCATTCGGCATCCCGATCTCGACGCGTGGTTTCTTCGCGAGGTTCCCGAGATTTCCTCCCGCGACTGGATCTCGGCATTGGATCAGCTTCACGAAAAATACCTCCCCGACCAAATCAAAACCGGGCTGGGAACCTACAGCATCAACAACCCCGGCGATGAGGAAGACGACCGACGAAAGAATCTGCGGGAAAACCGCGAGGCGCTGTTTCGCCTATGTGATCTTCTCGACACCCTATTGGCACCGTTTTACCGCGACAAAGATCCTGCCGAGCCGCACCGCGGCGGCGGTATCTTCCCGGCTGAGCGCCGACCGGCCGAGTGGGGAGAGATTATCCGCGCCATAGCCGGGACCATCTACCCTGCTGCAGCCGATATTCTGGCGGAAACGGCCGGCGGCAGCGCGGCAGATATTTCGACCGACGAAACAACGCTCGGCGGCGAAACCGCCGAGCCCGTTCCAACCGTGGAAGAAGAAACCGCGGACACAACAGACAGTCCGTCGGAAAAACAGATCAAAATGGGAGCCAGCGTCCTGAAATCATTCCTGGATAAGCTGGGCGGACTGCCAACGATTTTGGACAAGCCGATTCTTGCGGTGGAGTTCTTCGCTGTTTTGCATAAATACTGCGCCGCGCGGCGTGAAGCGGCCCCCGCGGAGGAGTTCCCGGTCCCGATCCTCACCTGGAACGACGCCCGGTTCGAAACTCGTCCTCACCTGATTCTCACCGGAATGACCGACGACCACCTTCCTCAAGTTCCCGGCGCCGGATTGTTCCTCAGCGAAACGCTGCGCCGAGAGCTTCGGCTGGTGACCGCCAATGATCACGCCGTTTACGACGCCGTCCGCTTCGACGCGGTCCTCCGTTCCCACAAGAGCGTCACCATACTCTTCCCCTGTGAAGCGATCGACGGATCCCCCGCCAGACCGTGTCGATTTCTCCTCATGACCGGACAGGTCACCGACTCGGCCAAACGAATTCTGCGCTTTTTCTCGAAGACCGACGATCTGACCGCCGGTGGCGAGGAACTCCAGTCCGACCAGGCGGAAGAGGGGTTCCGGCCGCCGATCCTCACCTTCACCGGCGACCCGCCGTCCCATTTTTCCCCATCCTCGTTTAAGACCTTCTTCGAGTCCCCGTACATCTGGTTTCTCCAGCAGGGACTCAAACTCGAGGCACTGACCGACCGCGCCGTGGAACTGGGCCCCGATAAGTTCGGGAGCGTGGTCCACGATATGCTCCGCCGCTTCGGGGAAGATACGGCCGCGCGCGAATCAACCGACGAACGACAGATTACCGCGTTTCTCGATCATTGCCTCGACCAAAAGCTCCGCCGTGACCAGGCCGGTTTCGCCGGCCGAATCCCACGCCTCCAGCTCGAACAGGCCCGAGAACGCCTGCACGATTTTGCCCGGTGGCAGGCACAGTGGCGTGAGCGCGGAAACAGGATAATCGATGTCGAGACCTCGGTTCCTCACCACGATCCTTGTCTTCTGACGGTCGACGGGGGCGATGTCAAAATCACTGGACAGATCGACCGAATCGACTACTGCCCACAGACAGGGGAACTTTTTGTCTTCGACTACAAGACCTTCAATTCATGCGCCGAAGGGAAAGGTCCCGACGCAGACAACCCGCTGCTCAACCGTCGGAAGAAAAACGAGATCGACAAACGTTACTGGAAAGAGCTCCCCTACCCGCCTTACAGAATCGGGACGCTGGCCCCAACACCTCTAGACAACGGAAAATGGCGCCACTGGATCGATTTGCAGCTGGTTCTCTACCGGCCGCTGGCCGAGAAGATCCTCGCACGGAAGAACTTCGGCCAACCTGTCAGCAAGATCACCTGCGGCTACATCATCCTCCCCAAAAAACGTCTCTGCAAAGCGTTCGCGGCCGACTGGTCGAAAGACGATCTCGATGAGGCGTTTCAGACCTTCGAATGGGTCATTCGGACCATTCGCGCGCACTGGAGGCTCGGTGTCGATCCATCCTCTTTGATCGACCCGAGCGTCCCCGAGCGGGGGACGATGCTCGACCATAAGGCGGGTAGGTTTTACACCGACTTCGCGCCGATCACCGGACTGTACTAATAATCTCCCGACGAGTACGCACCAAAATCTTCCGTCGGGCCGTACTCCTCGTCGCCTCCTGGGGCATAATTAGCAAACAGCGCAAATTCGGGAAGCCAGGTAAGACGAACGTCGCCAACCGGCCCGTTTCGCTGTTTCGCGACGATGACCAGCGCCTCGTGATCGGACTGCCGATCATCGGCCTCTTCGGCAGTCTGGTAATAGCTGTCGCGGTGGACAAACATCACCACATCGGCGTCCTGCTCAATAGCCCCCGACTCGCGCAGGTGCGACAGCCTCGGGCGGTTATCTTTGGCCTGCTCGGTCATTCGGTTGAGCTGCGCCAGACAGAGGACCGGGATTTGAAGTTCACGCGCCAGACCTTTAAGCCGCCTGGCCGTCTTGGCGACCTGCTCCTGACGCGGATCCTGATCGTTATCGGGAGAAATCAGACCCAGGTAGTCGATCACCAGCATAGCCAGTCCCTGTTCGCTTTTGCGCTTGAGCCGGCGGGCGACCGCGGCGATCTCGGTCACGGTACGGGAGGGTGTATCGTCGATAAACAGGGGGGCCTGACTCAATTCAGAGGCGGCTTTCGCCAAGGATTGCTGATCTTTGTTCGTAAGGAATCCCCCCCGCATACGCTCTCCACCGATCTTTCCGCGGGAACACAGCAGACGCTGACCGAGCTCCACACGTCCCATTTCGAGCGAGACGAAAAGAACCGGCTGTCGACTGTTCACGGCGACGTGGTCGGCGATATTCAGCGCCAGAGCCGTCTTCCCCATACTCGGACGCGCCGCCAAAATGATGAGCTCGGAGTTGTGAAACCCATAGAGCATTTTATCGAGATCGCCAAACCCGGTCTGCACCCCCTCTGTCCCGTTTTCGCTGCGCCGATCGATCATCCGGAGAGTCTCCTGCATCACCTCGTCCATCTTCTGAACATAATTGGAATCGCGCCCGTCGCCAATGGCGAAAAACTTCTGTTCAGCCCTGTTCATCAGTTCCTGAGACGAGCTTCCCGGCTCATAGCCATCCTCGAGCACTTCGGAGGCGGCGATGATGATATCGCGGCGGATCGCCTTCTCGCGCACGATCATCGCGTAATGCCTCGCGTGCGCCACCACTTGAACCGAACTCATCACCTCGGCCAAATAGGCCTCGCTGCCGATTTCCTCCAGTTCACCCGCTTCGCGGAGCCGCTCTACCAAGAGGGTCAGGTCGATCCCCCGCATCGACGCGTTCATATCGAGGAGGTTTCGATAGATGATCCGATTGGCAGGGACGAAGAAATCGTCCGGGCGGACAATGACCGCCACCTCATCACAGACTTCGGGCTCGAGGAGAATCGCCCCCACCACACCCTGTTCGGCTTCTTGACTGTACGGCAGCGGCCGATCGAGAATCGGTATAGGCAGCTCTTTAGTCATTCCCTTCCTCGCACGTTTCGAGGGACCACTATCGGCCATAGACGCACTCCTTGCATAAAAACGATTGATGGTGAACTTACAAGGGCCTTTGATTATCCACACCGCCAAACACAGCGCAAGGGCCCCGGCCAAAAAATTCCCCGAGGAGTCCCTCTTAACCCGTTGCCGAGGCGGAAAAAAAGGGAATAATTACAACAGAGAAAATTTTCCCACCCAAGGAACCGACCCAATGGCCGAGGCGATCGTTGATCTTCAATCCGTCACCTTCTCGTACGATGGACAAGCCCCCGCCTTGGAGGATGTCTCGCTGAAAATCGCCCCGGGAGAGTTCGCCTCGATCGTCGGACCGAACGGGGGGGGAAAGACCACGCTGGTGCGGCTGATGCTCGGGCTGCTTCATCCCCAAAAGGGGACGGTGAAGCTCTTCGGTCAGCAGCCAGAAAAAACCCGGCTGTTCGTCGGCTATACCCCACAGCTGCTGCGGGTCGACCGTCTCTTCCCCATTACCGTCGGCGACGTCGTCCTCACCGGCCGGCTCGGCGGCGCGCGCAATAAAGAGGTCTCCTTCGTCGGCCGCCTCTTCTGGCGATACTCCAGGCAGGATCGAACCGAGGCGGCCGCGGCGATGGAGCAAATGGGGATCGCCGACCTGGCGAACCGAACCTTCGGGTCGCTGTCGGGAGGCCAGCGACAGCGGGTTCTCATTGCCAGGGCGCTGTGCAGCCGCCCCAAGCTTCTGATCCTTGACGAACCGACCAACAACGTGGATCCCTCCAGTGTCGAGCAGTTCTATCACCTCCTCGAGGAACTGAACCGCACGGTCGCCATTTTAATCGTCTCGCACGACCTGGGGGTTGTCTCACGCTGCGTCCAGAGCGTTATCTGTGTCAATCAGCGGGTGGTTGTTCACCCGACCAGTGAGTTCGACGGCCGGGCCATACGCGAGATCTACGGCGGTGATCTGAAGATGATCCGTCACGACCACCGCTGCAGCGAAGGAGGGCACCTCTTTGAGGGGGAACACCTCATTTAACGGGCCCTTTTCTCTGGGCTGAAGAGTTTCTCTTAAACAAACGCCTCCTCACCGTACTCGGGCAGGGCGACCTTCGTCTCGGGGGCGATTCCCCTGATCTTCTCCGCCAAAGTCTGTGAAGAAGTGATCTCCCCGTGAACCACAAAGGTGGTCTCGGGATGCTTCGGGATCGCGCTGTACCACGCCAAAAGTTCTTTTTGATCGGCGTGACCTGAGATTCCCCGGACCGAAACCACTTCGGCGCGGACCATATACTGCTGGCCGAGAATTCGAACGTTCTTCTCGCCGCTGACAATCCTTCGCCCCAATGTTCCCTGCGACTGATACCCCAAGAAGAGGACCATATTGCGCTGATCCCCGATATGGTTGGCGAGGTGGTGTTTGATTCGGCCGGCGTTGCACATCCCGCTGGAGGCCAAAATCAGCGCGGGCCCGCCGAAGGTGTTCAAGGTGCGAGACTGATCGGGGGTCTCCAAAAGATGGAGGTTTTCGATCGATTCTCTGCTGTCGAGCATCTCGAGCGTCTCTTGATCGAAACACTCCTTGTGACGGACAAAGATACGTGTCGCCTCGACCGCCATCGGGGAATCAAGGAAGATCGGGATATCTTTCGAAAGGGCGCCGCTTTGCTGAAGTGTCGCCAGTCGATAGAGCATCTCCTGAGCGCGCTCGACGGCAAAGACAGGCATGATCACCTTTCCGCCGCGGGCGGTTGTTCGCGCGATTGCTTCACGGAGCTGATCGTCAACGCTTTCAATCGGCGCGCTTTCACGGTCGCCATAGGTCGACTCAATCAGCAGGGTATCGACCGGCCGGCCCGGGTCGAGAAAAAACGCCGGGTCGCGCAGGATCGGGCGATCCGGACGGCCAAGATCGCCGGAGAAGAGAATCCGGCGTTCATTTCGCTCGCGCGGTTCCCGGTAGGTTACCTCGACGAAGGCGCTTCCCAAGACATGCCCCGCCTCGTGGAAGGCGACGCTCACACGGGGAACAATCTCTGTTTGGCATTCGTAGTCAACTGGGACAAACATCGGGAGAACTTGCTGAACGTCGGCGTTGGTGTACAGCGCAACGACGGGGCGCCCCAGACGGTTTTCTTTGCGGTGACGCTTCTGCTTGAACAGCGCGTCTTCCTCTTGGATATGAGCCGAATCGAGCAGGATCAGCTTGGCCAGGTCGCAGGTCGCCGCGGTCGCGTAGATCTTCCCGCGAAAACCGTCCTTCCAGAATTTCGGAATCAACCCGCAGTGATCCAGATGGGCGTGCGTCAGAAAGATCGCCTCTATTCCCGCGGGATCCTCGGGGCACTTGTCCCAGTTGCGCCAGAGGTAATCGCGCTCCTGGGTCATTCCACAGTCAACCAGAAAACGAAAATCCCCGGTCTCGGCGAAGTGCTTCGAACCGGTGACATTCCCATTACCCCCCAGAAAACGCAATCTCATAATCGTCTCGTTCGCTTTTGCGGTGGATGAAAAAGAAGCGGCCCTTCGGCCTTCCCCTTTTCGGCAGTACTCCCCCTATTGTAAAAAATCGGCTCAAACGACGCAATCATCCCGCCCTCGAACAAAAAAAACGGCTCTTCCCCAAGTGTCCAGCGCAGGACTATTCCGAAATAACGTCAAATGCGCCATAATAGCCTCTGATCCCGATCACGTTTGACAGGAAGAAAACCGATGAACCGTTTCCACCGATTCCCCTTGCTTTTGAGTCTCCTCCTGCCGCTGGCCGCGGCGGCCTTCGCCCTGGAAACGCCCAAGAGTCCCCCACTGAGCGATCAAGACCGAACCGCCAATCTTGACCGCGCCAAGGAAGCACGACGCCATTGGCCGAGTTTCGGAGAATTAAAGATTCTCTATATGGACGATCTGGGAATCCGCGCGCTTTCGGGCCGCTATGTCGATCTTTACACCGACTTGCCCTCAAACGAAAAGAACGACGAGATCATCCACCTGCTCGACGCCGCGGTCCCCCGGCTGTGCGAGTTCTTTCATCTTGATCCGCGCCAGTACGACGACTGGAAGATCTCCGCTTTTCTTATGACCGACCGGGAACCGTTCGACATCTTCGGCGCCTTCGATTTCAGCGAGGAGGAGATTCCTGAATTTCCCAACGGTTTTTCGCTCTACGATCGGATTTGGGTCTTCGATAAGAACCAGGTCTACTACAACCGTTTCCTGATGCTCCACGAGCTGGTCCACGCCTTTATGCTCCATACCTTCGGCTCTTTGGAACCTCGCTGGTTCACCGAAGGGATCGCTGAGTTTCTCGCCCTCCACCGCTGGGATGGGCAGACCATCGAGCTGGGAATCTTCCCCGACACACGGGAAGAGGTCGAGGGGTTCGGCCGGATTGATCGCATCCGATCCTTTGTCCAATCGGGCGAAGTCCCTTCGGTGGAAGAATTGCTCGCCATCAAACCGAAGGCCTTTGACGATGTCTCGTCCTACGCGTGGTGCTGGGCCCTGGTGACCTTGCTGGCGCGCCATCCTCAGTACGCCGATGCCTTTGGCGCTCTCCCCTTCCTGGCGATGGAGAAGGACCCTAATAAGCCATTTCTCGAACTGCTGGGAAACAGCGCCGGCCGCCTTGCCGCCGACTGGCAGAATTTCGTCGAATGGCTTGACTATGGTTTCGATTTCGATCACGCGCCGGACGCGAGTGTGCCGGGTTTCGGTCTGGAGCCCCTCTCCGATGAGGGAACATCCTTCACTCTCGACGCCGAAAACGGCTGTCTCGCGACCGGTGTCATACTGGAACCGGGAAAAGAGTACCGTTTCAGCGCCTCGGGACGGTTTCGTGTCGGATGCCAGGGAAAGGTCTATCCGTGCGAAGCCAACGGAATCACCCTATCGTACTTCAACGCTCGTCCCCTTGGGACGCTCCTGGCCGAAATCGTCCCCGAGAAGGCCTCCTTGAACGAGCTGCCGATTCAGACCGAACCGATCGGCGCGAAAGGAACGCTTACACCCAAAAAACGAGGGGAGCTTCACCTGCGGCTAAATCTCCCCACAAATCAGATCAAAAACAGCCGGGGGACCTGTACGGTCACGGTTCGGCCGTGAGAGAAAACTAATCTTGCAGCGCCTTGTACTGGCGCAGAACATCTAAAAAAGAGGCGACATCTTTGCGAGCCGTTTCGGCGTCGACTTCATAACGCGCCGTGAGGCGTTCGACCAGTTCGTCCTCGGTCACTTCGCTGTGGAGCTGCTCCACCAGGAAGGCCCCGACGGCATTGACCGTGATCATCCCGTTGAAGTCGACCTGCGCCTTTCCAAAGGGGACTAAAATCGTCGTATCATCCAGCGTCCGAAGAACAAATTCAGAATTTAGTTTCATTGTATTATATCAGAGGTTTCACCCTTCAGCGGAATCACCGGAAGATCCCCCTCACCCGGCGTTTGAGATAATGATAGACTTGTCTGGGAAAACGCAGCGCCATCCATGCCTCGCTGTAGAGGCGGTAAAGCCGGCTGTCGCAATGGATGACCCGCGAGCCGCGCCGGATCGAGCGAACCACCGCCAAAACCTGCTCACGATCAATCCCCCGCTCCAGCGCTATCTGGTTATCGCCGCAGAGAGTATACCGCTGCCGCGGCCCGGAGACCCCCACTATTCTATGCAGAACATAGGTTCCGTCCAGACGCCGATAGAGAATGATATCACCTCGGCGGAGCTTTTTCTCCCCTGGGGCCTCTAGAACGACTGTGTCACGCCCCCCGCGCAGGGTCGGGAGCATACTGCTTCCGGTGGGGGTGATCGAGACGCGCTTACCGGCCGCCAACAGTTCCCCGGCCAAGGCGAAAAAGGGCTCGGAACCGACCAAAAGCGTCGTCTTTTCACCATCCGGGGGGGGAACGGAATCACTCATCGCGTACCCCCGGGGGCAGCTGTTCGAGGGGCCGCGCGTCACGCATCGCGGCGTACGCGACTCGGACCGCCCCAGTGGTCGGTGTGCAGCTCAATTGGAAGATCGGGATTGTCTTGAGAAGCCTGACCATTCGGTCGAGCGCATCCTCCATCTGCTCGCCGCCGGCGGGACGAAGCGTCTGTGACAAAAAGGGATAGACCGCCTCGGACGGCGTCATGGGATGGATCGTATCCTCGATCCCGCGGCGCAGGAAGGCAATCGCCGCCAAAGGAACACGAAGCGGGCGATTCAAGTCACTCTTCCCCGACCAGGGGGTTCCATAGACATACCACGCGCCGTCGACCAAACGGATGACCGGTTTGTCATCGTTGAGGATAAAGGCGCGGTCACGGCCAAAGTGGCGGCACCAAAGCTGGGTATGGGTCGACTTGCCAACACCGCTGTCGGCGGAAAACAGATAGGCCCGCCCGTCACATACCACGGCCGAGGCGTGCAGGCCAATACCGTTGAAGTCGAGAATCGAACGGATAAAGTCGATTCCGGTGAGAATATACAGAAGGGAATCGGGGGTCAGATGGGGGTTTTCGCGCAGCTTCCTCTCAAAGAAATCATCGGGGATATCGATCACCAGATCAACCTTGGGAGGTGGGCTTTGGCTCGGCAGCTCATACGCCCGGGCCTGCTTATACAGACGCCCCCGGCCGGAATCGAACGAGACTACCAGATCGGCGATTCGGTAATACGTCCGATGACCGGCGCGGGGGTTATCTTGGGGAAGGATCGGCACAGTGCTTTTTTGGCATCTACTTGTTCGAAGCGGTCAATCCATTACCGGTATATCGTAATCGAGCAGTTCGCTGTCAATTTTCTCTTCGGCAGCGGCATCTTCTTCGAAGTCAAAGAGCCAATCGGTACGATCCGACTCGGCCGCGAAGGGTACAGCCGCCAAGGCGGCGGGAACCGCGTCGTCGCGAAGAGCGTCGAGCGCCTCGACAATCACCGCGTCGGAGGGAGAACTCTGCGCGGCGGCCGACGGCCGCTCAAAGGCCGAGACGACGAAGCAGTCGGACTCCAATGCCGAGGAGACAATCGAATTGGGACGGACTGTCCAGCCGAGAAGGTAGGGATCGAACCCCGCGTCTTTGTAGAAACCACCCGTGCGGTACGAGACCCCTCGAATACCGTCATAGGACCACCCGTAGCCGGCCAGGAAATAGGACAGGTCATAATCGCTGATCGTCGTGGCTCCGGGATTGGTATCGACCAGGAGAATTTTGTATTTCCCGACAGGTCTTTGAGCGTAGTACTTGAGGAAGAAGGCCAAATCGGCATCGTCCACAGCGCCGTCGTCGTTGACATCAAACCGTACGGGGAAGTAGGTGGTTGTGTTCAGCGACTCGGTCACCGTATTGACCCCATTAGACTGATTGATCGACTGGGAATCTTTTGAAACCAACAAATTGAACGTCTCCGAGTTGGTGAACGCCTGGAAAACCCCGACATTCGCCAGGTCGTCCAGAAAGATGCCGCCCCCTTCCACCGGCGCCATCTTGACACGGGCCAGCAGCACCTGCTTCCCGGAGGCGACCGTCACCGGCGTGCCGGCGAACCCCGAGACGGTGACCTTGCCGGCGGTACTGTCGTCGGCCGTCACGGTGAACCCGGTGCCGGCTTCCACGTCGCTGTAGACATAGTAACCCGCGCGGAACGACAGTTCGGCGGAGAATTGGGTGATCGTACTGGAGGTACTCGGGGCACCCCAGATCTCGACATAGAAGCTCGACCACTCGTCGAGCCAGTCATAGACGAAGTTTTGATCTTTGATCTGATCAACGGTCATCGCTGCGGAAGCGACCGTCCCGTTCAGTCCGCGGATCACCACGGTCATCGTCCCTTCCGTATCTTTTTCGTAGGAGGGATCCAGCCGCAGAACCGTCTTCCCCTTGACGGCGTAGACCGACGGTTCGCCGGTGCCGCGGTCCGCCGCCGAGACCAAAAGGTACGGGGCGGCGAGCAGTTCACCGTCCGTCCCCTGGAAGTTGACCCCATCGGCGTCGTCACCCGCCAGGGTGTTATAGACAGGAAGATTGAAGCGCGAATCACCGTCTTTGCCGAGCGCCCAATAGAACTTGGAGCGTCCCGCGTTGTTCACGGTAAAGACCGCGTCGAGCTTTCCGTCACCGTTGATATCGCCAAGGGTCAGACCGCCGACCTCACCGATTTGGTCGATCCCGCCGTTGAGCGTCACGGGGGGGTTGTCGCCGGGGAACCCTTCGTCCGGCCGATGGTTATTCCCCCCCGCTTCTCCAGACCCCGACGTGTTGAGGACATAGGTCACGGTGGAGAAACCCTCACCGGTCTGGAGGACGTACCCAATCGCGGCGTCCAGCGCTCCGGTTCCCTTACTGAGGAAAACGATATCCGTCAGTCCATCGCCATTGATATCGCCGCAGGCGACACTGACCGGCTGATAGGGATTATAGAGAAAAACGTACTGACCGCGGGGGACCGCCGAGATAGTTTTCCTCACGGCGGCATCGACACTGCCGGTGGTATTGTCGAGGACAACGATCGTCGAAGCGGCGTTCCCCGTGCGGCAGACGGTGTACAGAACATCGGCGTACGGATCGCTCCCCGCGCACAGAGCCCCCACCCACAGCGCCGTGAGCTCGTGGGAGGAGGTGAATTGCGATTCCACACAGCGGTTGGAGACAATCATCGCTCCCACCTCCTGGAGCGGATCGATCACCGAGAGATAAAGCCCCGATTGCTCACTGCCCTGGGCGGTGTGGTAGAACCCCACCACAATCTGATCGGCCGGACTGGCATCGGTCTTCCCGAGAACATCACCCGAGGCGATCAATGTCGTGTAGGCCGTTGAGGGAACCGACTCGAAGGTAACGGTACAGGAGCCCTCACTGACCACCCCTTCAGGGGTAAAGCGGCCATCCACCCCCTGGTAGAAGATACCGACTTTCCCCTCATAAAGGACCGCCACGTCGATTTTATCGTCTTTCATACCGGCCGTACCGGTACCGAAGTAGCCAAAGACAGCGGACGAAGCCGTTCCGTTGAGATTGCCCAGCTGAATCGGCTGAGCGCTTAAATCGGAATCGGCAAAGAGCCAAATGCCCGACGCGCCGGCCACCAGAAGATCGAGCGAGCCGTCGCCGTTATAATCCCCTTCCCAGGAAGCGAAGTAATCGGGCTGAGTCACCAGGGACACCGGGGAAAAGGGGGACTCACCGCCGGTGGCGTTAAAGAAGACATAGTCCGTTCCGGAGACGGCAATCAAATCGGTGGAGGAAACGGAAGCGAAAGCCCCCGAAGCCATCGCCACAGACCGGGTGGACGAGGAGAAACCGCTGAAGGCGACCGCGGAAGCATCGCCAAACGAACCGGTCCTGGCCGCTTCGTCGAGCGACAGCGTCAGGGAAACAAGCTTTTTGGTATTGCAGTAGTAAAGATTCTGTCCGGAGGCGACCGCACCGAGCGGTTCGGTCATCGAGATCGCCGTGCCGGCGGTATAATTCCATGACTGAACAGCGTACGCGAAGCTGGCCTTGCCGTACGAAACAGAGACATCGTAGGCGTTAAAGCATGTCCGACCGGCGCCCTTATTGACGGTCACCAGGAACGAGTGGCCACCCTCGGTGAGGGAACCAACCAGTCCTTCCCCATTGACGGTCCCGTAGGGGGAACCGGTGGTAGCGGTAAAGGAACCCGCCGCGCTGCAGGAGAACAGGACAATTCTGTCACAGTCCGAAGTGCTGACACCCGGAACTTTGGCCTGCATGCGAACGGCCGCGCCGCCGTCGATCTGGACGACTTCGACCGACCAGGGAAGGAAAACGGTTGCCGAAGGCGCAAAGACCGAAAGCGAGATCGGATCTGAGGTCTTCGTTAAAGAGAACGAACCGTTCGACCAGGAGTAAAGTGAAAATACAATATTTTGGGTACTGGAGGTATCGGCGACCAAAAGATCGAATTTTCCATCGCCGTTGAAATCCCCCAGCGCCGCTGCGATGTCGACTTGAGAAAGATTCTTGTCGATGGCGGTCGTTTTCGCCGCGCCGTAGCCCCCCGCCGCGTCTTTGAGGTAGACGGAAACTGTCGAATCGGCCTTATTGACCGCGATCAGATCGTCGAAGCCGTCATGATTAAGATCGGCGGCGCCGATCAGATCGACATTCTCTTCGAAATCGACAATCGCCGATCCCGATTCGTAGACATTACGCTCGGGAAAATTCTCAAAGCCCTGCCAGTCACCCACGGCGAGGAGAATCCGTCCCTCGAGGGGTTCCATTCTCATCGAACGGAATGAATGACTGCGAGAGGAACGGGAGACAGAATGTTTCTTCATCGTCAATGGCTTCCTTCGTCAAAGCTTCCTGGAATAATGGGGACTTCCCTGTTTATCGCCCTCATAGAAGAAATGCACGGCATCTCCCCTAGAGTGTAATGACTTTATGAAATCTTTTCAAGGGATCAGCCCGGGAACGGAAAAAAACACCCCAAAGCGGGAGTGAGTCCCGGCCGCCCTCGCGGGCGCTTTTTTCAAGAAAAAGCCCCGTCGGATTCTACCAAGGATCTGATGGGGCTTTTTGCTTTCGATCCGGGCGGGGCGGACCGCCGCCGGGGAGAGGTGGGCTTCTCAGAACCTAGAGAAGATCCTCCTCCAGACCATCCCCGGCAAAGAACCCTTCCTCGTCGCTTTGACTTTCGGAACCTTCACCCAAGGCAAAGTCGTACTCGTCATCCGACTCGACGATCTGGCTAAAGGACTGTGCCGCCATGAGTTCGTCGACCGCGGCGCTGTGCCGCGCCTCCAGCGCCGACTCGTCGTACCGGCGGAGATTGCCGATCGCCAATCCCGAATCGGCCAGCGATTGGGCCAAACGGGTATCGAGGAAATAGACCGAATGATCCTCCGACGCGGCGGCCGGCCCCACTTCGATCTTCGAAGCGGCCATCGCCTCGCAAAGCGGTGTGTCGACACAGATCGCCGTCATCGAATTGACTGCCCCGGCGGTCGACCCCCCAGCGTCTCCACCGGTCAGAGTATCGAGAATCGCCCGTGCCGCGGCGATATCCTGCTCGGTCAGTTCCTTGCGCTGACCAACCTCCACCCCGTAGTACATCACATCGGCGATATCGTCGGAGTGCCCCTCGGCGTTGAGGTAATCGAAAGTGGTCATCACCGTCATATAGGCGGCACTGGTCGGATCGAATCCGTAGAAGTGCCCCAGCTCGTGGAGGATCACCGTGTAGAGATCGTACCGCGAAGCGTCGACAGGATCACTGAGCTGCGAATACCAGAGTTTCCCGGCCGCGTCGTCATCGATGTAGATGATGCCGCTCTTGATCACCCCGTTGACATCGACCTGCGTGACCTGCGCCTGGGCCAGCGTCTCGGAATCGGCAAAGTCTTTCACCGCCAGCGTCACCGAGACGGACTCATCCAAACCGAGCGCCTCAACCCACGCCTGGTTGGCCGCGTCGTAGACGGTGCCGACCAGAGCGATCTGATCGGTGCTGAGCGTCGTCCCGACATAGCGCTGCGTGAAGGTCTCGGGAAGAAGGATCGTGCGATTCCCCGAGACGACATCTTCCTTGGTCGCTCCGTAGAGACTCAGGAAGTAAAGGAGGTCGGCATCGTCAATCGATCCGTCGCGGTCATAATCGGAACCGACTTTGTAAGAATTGCCGGCAATACCGTGGCCGTACGCGACGAGGAATTTCGCCAGGTCGGCGTCGGTAATCGCGCCGTCGTCATCGGTATCGTAAGGATTCGCCCACAGCTCGACGGTCTGCTTCAGACCAACGCTCACCTCGGTATTTCCCGAGAGGGTATAGAGGTCCGCCGCGGTGAGCTCCCAAGACAGGGCGATCGGATCGGCCGTGGCGCTCCAAGCGACGGTGTCCCCTTCACCTGACTGCCACGCCACCCGGGCCAGGAGAACCAGTCCCGTGCCCGCGATCCCACCGTCGGCCGCCAAGGCGCTGACGGTAATCAGGCCGTTGTCGGCATCGATCGAGTAAAGACCATCGCTGAACATCGAGCCGAACTCGACACTCGCCGCGGTAAAGTACCCCGGGGTGTAGGAGAACTGCGCCGAGGCCCCCAGGTAGGTCTCCAGCTCAGAGGCCTTAACCCAGATCTCGGTGAAGTGGGACTGCCACTCGTGGAGGTACTCGGTGTTGCTTACCAGGGTACTGTCGACACGGCTTTCGTCGGTGGCCTGAGCCACCGTACGGAGATAGACGCCATTGTCGGCAATCACCTCGATCCCGCTTAAACCGACCACGCGCTGCGGCACGACCACCCCCTGATTGAGGCGGATCTGCGTATCGTTGAGCTTGGTATCGAGCGTCTCCCCCCTGGGAACAAGGTTCAAGCCCTCTTTAAAGGGGGTGATATTCTGAGACGGATACTGCTTGGTCACCGCGCCGATGGTGATCGAGTGATCGGCCATGCACTTCGTCCCGCTCTGGCTGGTCGCCGCCTTGACGACCACCTTCATACGGCACACGAGGTAGGCCTGGGAACCGTCCTTCACGTTAAAACCGCCCGTACTGGAGAGCGAAACATCACGCAGACGCGCTCCCAGGTCGTAGTCTTCCGCGCCATTGACGTTGATCTGGCCGTCGTCGTACATGTCGCTGTGCATGCCGAAGATCGGATTAACGCCGATCAATCCAGTCTCATCCTCATCCCAGATATGAATCGACTCAATGTTCGAGGAGTTGTGATTCAGCTGGAAAGAAACCATCGTCAGTCTGAAGTCTTCCCCACTGAATTTCCCGTTGGTATCACGGAACCAGACCTCGAGGTAGTACCAGTAGTTATCGTTAACCGCGTCGTAGTTTCCGAGGGTATCGACGTCCGTCGTCTCAAGCTTTTCGTAGTCCGCCGTTCTCCCGTTGAGGTTCGCCGTCGTCGCCGTATTCGTCCCGTAGAGGATCAGATTCGCCGTGCACTGCTCCTCGTCGGCCAGTTTGACCTGGAACAGATTCGAGGAAACCGAATTGGTCCCGTCACTGACGGTGATCTTGGCATAGACCGGGGCGGTATTGAGCGTCGAGGCGTAATCGGCGGTCTTCAGCTCGATACTGGTATTGCCGCTGGAGTCGGTCACCATTCGATACTGTCCGACAAAGTGGGCGGCGCCATCGTTCCAACTGACGTCGGTCCACTCGGTCGCGTAGGCCAAATCGGCAAGTTTGCTCACCCCCTGCGAGGTGGAATAGATAGCCGCCGTCGTGTTCTCGGCTATGTAGGCGCCAGTGAAATGGCCGGAGAGCGGGAGCGTCAAAATACCGTCGTAGGATCCGTCGGCGTAGGCGAAGTGGGTCGTCTGCACGGTGTAGGCGGTGACAAACCGAGGCGCTTCATACCAACCTTCCACGGCCACAGCGGCTGTCGCGGCATCGGAATCAAGACCGTGAGTGTCGGCGACGGTGAAGTTCACCGCGAGAGAAACGGTTGAACCGATCGCCAGCTTCGGGAAGAGCGCGCGCAGCTTGGCGATATCGAAGACGACCGTCTTCGAATCGGTCAACGACCAGCAGTCGGCCGGCAGATCTTTGACCGTGCCGCCGTCCTCGTAGGTGATCGAGGAGACCGCCGCGGTTTGGGCATAGTCATCGATATCTGGGTCTTCCGCGCCGCTGGTCAGATCGAGCGCAGTCTGCGTACCGGCGGCCAGATCGACCGTTCCGGTGAGCGTTGTCGAGGCAACCGGGGCGTCGTTCTTCCCGACAACGGTGACCGTCAGGGTCTTGATTCCTTCTTTGACACTCGCGCCGGCGGAGTCTTTCACCAGGAAGGTGACCGGGATCGCGACGGTATCGTCCTGCGCCAGCTTTAAGAAATCGCTCGTCAGCGCGGCAAGATCGATACTCACCTCACCGGTGGAAGCGACCGAGATCGCGCCGGGAGAAATCGTGAACGTATGCCCATAGGCCGTCACACTCGTCGGAACCGAGACATTGGCCACCGACAGCGCATTCCCATCAGGGTCGACCACACCGTCGAGAATATTCAGGATATCTTTGTCGGTGTCGTACTTCACCGTCTGGTTGATCAGATTCACGTCGGCGGTATGGTCGTTCGCGCCGTACGGGGCGTCGTTGACACCGATAACGTTGAAGTCGTAAGCAATCGACTCGGTCACCGCGCCGGCCTTGTCACAAACGACGAACGAAATCGAATCGGCCGCGGTTTGACCGGCCGGGAGGTTCGGAACCCTTTCGGCGCGCCCGGCGACGTTATAGCTGCACGAGGTGATCCCGCTGGCGTTTTTGACCAGCGTCAGCGTCGCGCCGGAGGCGAACGCCTGAGTGAACGTATTGCCCGACCATCCCGCGGTCTGGGCGGTAATCGTTGTCCCTTCGACGGTCACACTCTGGAAGTAGAGGGTAGTATCGTTCAAGTCGATATCCTCGGCGAACATCGCGGGGGTGATCGACACCGGTGCCGAAGCGGTTGATTCCTCGATATTGGCCGAACCGGTCGGGGCGTCGGCCTTTTTGGTCGGCGCTTCGTTTTTGCCCAGTACCGTCACGGTCAGTGACCTTTCGCCCTCGGCGACAACCAGTCCCTGATCATCGCTGATGGTAAATTTCACCGCAATTTCTGCCGACTGACCAAGCCCAAGCTTCACGAAATCGCCGGTAAGCTTGTCGACATCGACCGAAACCGTCCCATCGGCGGCAACAGTGACCGCCCCCTCGGAGAGGGTGAACGTGGTTCCGTAGGCGGTGACCGTCGCGGGGACGATCCACGTCGTGCTCAGACTTCGACCTTCGGGATCGACAACGCCGTCGAAGATATTCAGCGTCGCCGAGCCGGTGTCGTACACCACCGCGCCGGTGGTCAGATCGACCGAGGCGGTATGGTCGGCCGCGCCGTAAGGAGCGTCGTTGATACCGGTGATATTGACGGTGATGGGATTGTTCGTCGAGGGGACATCCCAGACGACACCGTCTGAGGTGTAGCCGTCGATCGTATAGTGGTAGGTCACGTGCAGCTCGGCCCCATCGGCGAGGAAGGAGAGGAACGTCCCGTCGTTGCTGAAGGTAAACATCTTCGACGCGCCGTCGACCGACGCGGCCTCGCTGAGCTGCTGGATAAACGCCGTGTACCGATCCGCCGTCCAGCCAAGATGATCCTTGATCTGCTCGCCGGTATAAGTTCCGGTCGAATCACTTAAGGCAACCGTATGAACCGGAAGCTCGCCGAGCGTCTTGAAACGCACATCGGTAACAGTCGCGGTCGCCTTGTCGGGATCGATGAAGGTGTTTTCCGACAGATCCTTCGAAATGAGCGCGACATCTTCGGTGATCGCGGGCAGATCGATCGCGGCGGCCTCGACACCACTTTTGTCTTGAATGGTGAGATTGATCGTGTGATCCTGAACGTCGGCCTCACCGTCGAGATTCTCAGAGGTGAAGGCAAGAACATAGTCACCCGGAGGCAGAATCGGCGAGGGCCCCGTCACCGCGTCTTGTTTCACAAAGAGCGTCACCTTGCCGCCGGTTGCCTCCATCTTGAAATACTGCGCCAGGTCAGTATCATCATTGGCCTTCGTGACAGTAAACTCGTACGCCTGGCGCCCGCTGCCGGGAAGCGCGTCACTGAAGAAACCGAGCCGCTCGGTCGCCGGAATCCACCCCTCGACCGCGGGAGACTTATTGGTGATCTTCAAGGTTGTCGGATTTTCGGGATCCATCTCAAGCGGATCGAACCGGCCGACCACCTCGACGGCGGCGTCGGCGGTGTCCGAGGTCAGCCGGCCGTCGGAAACTTGGTAGGTGAAACCGACGAGGCGGGTGTCGCCTTTCGCCAGATCCCACTTCAGGGCATCGCCGGCGGCGGTGTAGATGAGGACCTGTTCCCCACCGACGATCGAGACGGTCAGATACCCGACATACTGATCGTTGTCATACAGATCGATCACCTGAGGATTGGTCTGCGTCGCGGTGACCGCGACATCGTTGATTTTGACCAGCGTGACCGGGTCCTTGAAATCAACATCGTTCGAATTGGCCCGCCAGTCGATCACGACAGAATCGCCGGCGTCGACCGAAACGGAGATATCCTGAGCGGTCGGCGCCTGGTTTGTCCCGGTGATCGTCACCTGGATATCTTCGATAGTCGTTCCCCCCTTGCCGTCACTGACTTGGAAGCTGTAAGCCAGCGTAGCGGTTACCGTCTCGGGGAGCGCCTTGAAAATCTCCGAGCCGGGCGTGAATACATACTCTTGCCGCGCGGCGTCCCAAGTCAGCCAGGTCGAGAAATCGGCCCCATCGACAATGGCCGCGATCCCCTCCGGGGCGTTCCCGCTGAAGACCACATCTTCGCCGGACGGACAGCTGTTAAGCGTATAGACCAGCTCGGAGGCCGGCGTATCGGCGTCGGTCACTTTCGAAGAGGCCGAAGCGGCCGTATCGACGTCGCTTAAGGCGATATCGACCGTGCCATGCGCCACCGGAGCGTCGTTGACACCGGTAATCATCACTGTCACGTCGCCGCCGCGAAGCGTACCGGAAATCGCCTCGCCGTCGATCACCAAGTTAGTCAGCGAATAGCCGAACGACAGAGTCAGCGAGTCTCCCTCGGCGAGATACTGCAGTATCTCGCTGGCGGCGGTATCGAGGCGGAAGAGGAAGTTGCCAGCGCTGTCGATCGTCGCGCACGAGAGAAGATGCGCTTTTTCGACATCGGTCAGGTCCGCGGCTCCCGCCCCCGCGACATCGTCTAACCTCAGCGTGGTCGAGAAATCGTACGAATCGACCGTCGCCACCTCGCCGCCGCTTTTTTGAGCGGTCACACTAACGATTTTAGTGGTCAGATCCACCGCCGCCTGATAGCCGGTCTCGGGAGTGTAAACCTGATCCTCGGTCAGTGTCCCCCCTTCGATCACCGCCGGGGTCACGGTAATCGTGTAACCGACGATCGACAGGGTGAAGGTCCTCTGTCCGGCATCATCAGCGTGGGCATCGGTGTCGGTATTGGCGTAATCGAAGGTCACCGTATAGTCGCCGTACCACTCGGCCGGAATCGTCGCCAGGGCGTCACGATTGACCTGGAGCTCGACCCAGCCGTCACGGCCGTAAACAGGATCGGCAAAGCGAAGAAGACTAGCCGCGTCGAGCGTATGCTCATCGTTTTTAATCTCCTTGACACAGAAGACATACGTCTGGCCGGCGTCACTGTGGAAGGTGACCTTCCCATCCAGCGTCTTCCAGCCGGTCTCGGTCCCGAGGGCATTCACCTCTTGGTCCGGGATATCCACAAGCTGGAGCTTGTCGAAGGCGCCGACGTAGGTATAGCTGACCGCGGCACTGTTGGACATAGCACCGTGATTGTCGGCCATCTGATACTCAAGCCCGCCAAGCTCGATAGCTTCGGTCCCCCCCGCGGGTGTCGTCCAGCGGAGCTGCTCGCTGTAACCGTCGCTCAGCGTGTAGAGAAGCGCTTTGTTCGCGGTATCGAGCGTGTAGGTTCCGTAACCGGCGACCTCGACCGAACTTTTGCCGGGGGCGAACTCTCCGGCCTCCCAGTCAATCACATAGGTCGTTCCGCCAATCGTCACCGCCGCCAGCGCGACGGTATCACTGTAGTCTATATCTTCGCCTCCGCAGGGAACAGCGAGCACGATCGCAGCGGCCGAGTCGGGGACGGCGGTATAGGTCTGGTCGATCGCCTCGGCGACAGGCGCTTGATTCGTACCGGTGACAGTCACCGCGACAGTCTCTTCGGTTGTCGCGCCAAGCTTGTCGGTCACCGTGCAGGTATAGGTCAGGATGAACTTCGCCCCGATCGGAAGCTGTTTGAGGAAATCAACACCCTCAGGCACCTCGAAAACATACTCTCCCGAGGCACTGTCAAAAGTCAGCCACGAAGAAAAATCAGTCCCCACCGGGACGATAGCCTCGATCCCTTCCGGCGCGTCTTGGAAGGTCGGCGCGCCGACCGAATTCACCGCCGAGGAGAGGACATCACCGCGGTCGCGGTCGGTCGTGTTTGTTTTTTCGGCGGCGGAAACCGTGGTATCGATCAGCGCGATTTGAACACTGGCGTGGGCTTCCGGTGCGTCATTGACACCGAGAACGTTGAAATCCCAAGCGGCGGACTCCCCGCCGATATTGGTCATCGAGAACCAGACCGGATCGATGTCTCCCTCGGGAAGATTGACGGCTTTGTCCCACCGGCCGTTCATCCGATAGGTCATCGAGGTAATGCGGCCCTCGCCGTCGAGAACCAGGTCAACTATCGCGCCGGACGGCAGAACGATCGTGTCGGACGTCCCGTCCCAATCGGTCACGGAGTTTCCCTCGTAGATCGTCAGGGAGGTGATCGCGGCCCCGTCGCCAAAACTCCAAGCCGGGTCGTAGGTCGTCTCGTTCTTGGCGGTTTCTCGGGCGTTCCCGGCGATATACCGGACAAAGACGTCGGTCGGCGGCATCTCGTTGCCGGCGTTATCGGTCGCGGTGACCGTCATCGGGTAGTCGCCGTTGTTCAGTTCACCGGTGCGGTCATCGCGGAAGAAATCCTCAAACGAGACCGGCTGACCTTCAACAAAGACGCCGACGATATTGGTGATCCGTTGTCCTTCCGGTGTCGTACCGCCGTCTTCGAGCACCGCGTCATAGACGTCGTCGCCGACTTTCACCGTGGCAATGCCAACCCCCGTATCATCGATGACGGGGATATTGAATTCAGCCGGATCGTTGACCACCATCGGATTGTCCGGATCGGTCCACGCCGGATCGATCTCGGGGGCATCGCTGTCGTACTCAAGCTTGACGCTGGAAGTATCACGGATGCCGAGCTTGATGAGCGACAGGTCATCACTGGTCATCACGCCATCCATATTGACGTCATAGACCGTGCTGTAGACATTGCTCCACTGGGAAATATCGACATCCTCGCCGAACATATGGCGATAGATATCGATCGAGGCGGGATTCCTCCCGCCGGAGAAATAGGCGTTCGTGTACGAGACGAATTTGAAGGTATCCTGGATCTCGAAATCGTCGATGACCCCATTGTGGTTGGCGCTTCCGGGGGTAAAGACCGAGCAAGTGAAGGCGCCGGTGAGTCCCTCATCCTTCCCCGAGATGAAGAGCTTATATCCCTCTTCATTCGGCGTCACGCGAAGGATAACGAACGAGCTGTTCGTCCCACCGGCATCGGTCAGCATCCCGCTTTTGATGATCTGCCACCCGGTGACCTGGTCGTCGAGGGTGATCGCCGCCGGATCGAGCACGGACGGCTCGCCGGCTTTTCCGCTGACGACAACACCAACGAGAAGATCGTCCGTCCCCGCGGTCTGGCCGAAGGTCAGCTTCACTTCCGAGGGATTTCCGACATCCGAGACATAGCCGTACTCCACGTTGGCTTCCGGGGTATCGACAATATCCCACCCATTGGGTGTCGCGGTGAGCAAATTCCGATCTTCCAGCGGCTCCATCTGCAATCCGCGCTCGCGAATCGGCCTCATCCGACCTTGCAGACGAGAGAAAATCCGTTCCTGAAGATACTTTTTCACACTCATGCTATCGATCCTTAACGCAAAGGGATGGAATACCCGGTGAGCCCAAACAACGGACAACGGCGCGAGGTCTATTTTACCTATACTGCGCGCCCGGCGCAACCTGCCGAGATATTACGCTTATTGTGCCTGCGTAACACCCCCGCACACGCCGAAAGAGACAAAAGCGTCCCCTTCGGTGCAAAGAATGCGCTTATCCCTATTTATCAACCATTTTCCCGACCGAACTAAAATCATTTTTTACAGTTGCCCTGTTTTTTTCATACCAACCTCCCCCACATAAAAAAATCGTTATATTCCGCCCCCCTCTCATAGACGCAGCCGCCGGCCGAAAAGTTCCTCGAAAGGCTGAAGAGGAGATTTCGGCGGCCGACGGCACAGGGCCGACGAGTTGATTATAACAGGCTCCCCTTTTATAATGTTTCCACAGAAGAGGTTCTTGTAGAGAAAACCGACAAGAAAACCGGAAAAAACACCAGCAGGAAGAAACCTATGAAGATCGCGTTCTGTAATGAAGTCTACGGCAATTGGCCGCTCGAGAAACAGTTTGAGTTTACTGCCGCCTGCGGATACGACGGCGTTGAGCTGGCCCCGTTCAGTCTTGACGAGTCGTGGGTCGGCGGGGCCGAAAAAAACGCCGATGTGCGGCGGATCACCCCAAAACAGCGGGATGAAATGGCTCGCCTGGCCGAAAAGGCATCGATCAAGCTCCCGGGGATGCACTGGCTTCTGGCCAAGACGAAGGGATTCTTCCTGACATCCCCCGAGGCGGATATCCGCAGGAATACGACTGCCTACCTAAACGAGTTGATCACGCTGTGCGCCGACCTAGGGGGCGAATACCTCGTTCTCGGTTCCCCTGCCCAGCGTTACGTGCTCCCGAATTTTTCCTATAACGACGCCCTCGGCTGGGCGGCCGACACCCTCGCCGGAACGCTCGATAACCTGAAACGGAATAATATTGTCCTGGCGCTGGAACCGCTGGCCGCCAGCGAGAACAACTTCCTGATGAACGCCGCCCAGGCGCTGGAGCTGATCGAGAAGATGGGTAACCCCGCGCCGATCACCATTCACCTCGACTGCAAGGCGATGGCCGGCGGTGAAGACCGTCCGATCCCCGAGGTCATCCGCGACCCAAGATTCGTCCCCTTCGAAAAGACCTTCCACGCCAACGACCCAAATCTGCGCGGCCCCGGCTTCGGCGATCTCGACTTCGGACCAATTATCGCGGCGCTGCGCGAAACAGGCTTCGACGGCTGGATCGGGGTCGAACCGTTCGACTACAGCGTTGGGGTCGAAAATCTTGCCCAAAAGAGCGTGGCGTACCTGCGTTCTTTTGAATGATCCCAGCGCAGCAAGATATCTTGCGTCTTTCCCAAGAATGGGCCGCTCACGCTTACCTTACCGCGTCAGCGGCCCGTTCTTTTAGGTCGTTCTTGAGTTTTCGATCCGAGTGCGTCATCGCCTCATCGAGAGCAATTCCCCGCGCGTATTCTTCTTTTCCCGCGACGCGGTTTCCCGCGAGGCCAAGCGCCAGGGCGTGATAGAGTCGGTACTCGGCATTGGAGGGAAATCGTTCGACCGCCTCGGCAAAAGCCCGCTCGGCCTCTTGAAGCAGCTGCACGCGTGTCTTTCCCCGCGCGCTTTCCCCCAGGGAAAGAAGAAGTTTCCCGGCGTGGAATCGAATCGATGCCGAGGGGGGAATCACCTCAAAGAGCGCCTGCTTCTGTGACAGGAGGGAGGGAAGTATCCTCGCACCGCCGCTTGCCAGGTGCTGCCGCAAAACGTCGGCAGTGCTATCGAGACAAAGCATGCGCAAGGGAACGCAATCGCCAAGGCCGCAGGGGAGCGCCCCGCGTTTGAGTTCCCCGGACAATTGTTCCAGGGCCTCCTCGCTCGGGTGGCCGAAGCGATTTTCCATCTCCCGAGCGTCGCCGGAGACGATGGCCGTGCGCCAAATTCCGACGGTGCAGGCCAGCAGCGCAGCGACCACGGCACCGAATACCCAGCGGCCGGTTCTTTCGGCGGACAGCCTCTTTGCCGCGGCTGTCTTCTCGGGCAGCGTCTCGGCCAAGGGAACCATCGCGGCGGCGAGCAAAATCAGCGGCAGCGCCGTGGGGGGATAAAATACCCCGCCGGCGGCCAGAAGATTGATTCCTCCCGCCATCCAGGCCGGAAGCAGCCAGCGGCGCGGAAGCGTCCGGGTCAGGAATCTCTCTCCCAAGAACAGAGCCGGGGGTATCGCCGCAAGAGCGCAGAGCAAAAAATCGAAATCGATCGGGGCCTCGGTCTGCATCGACAGGAAGAACGCCGCGAAGCAGGCAGCGGCGAAAAAAAGCCCCCAAAACAGCGAGCGAAACAGCCCCATGGGCTTTTCTCCCTCCGGGGAGTTCGTCGGTTCGGAATCGGGGCCCGCGCGAAGTGCCTGATAACCGACCTTCAGCAAAAACGCGAGCAGCGCCACCAGCGCGGGAAGGCCGAGCAGCGAGGAGATCTCGAAAGCGAAGTTATGCGGGTCGGCGATCACCTCGCTTGCCGAGGCGTTCATAAAGCGTGTATACATCGGCTGGAAGTTCCCCGGCCCTACCCCAAGCCAGGGATACTCCGCCGTCATCCGCGCGGCGGCCTGCCAATAGTCGAGCCGGAAACCGAGTGACTTTTTCGCCTCGGTGAAGAACTCCCGATCGAGAATGCCGCAGGCCAGTCCCGCCAGGAGCAGCAGCGCCAAAAGAATCGGCGAGGCGGCCAGCGCTAGACGGAAAAACTTAGGCACGCGTCGCAGGCCGATGATCAGCAATGCCAGGAGAACGCCGCAAAACAGCGCCAATACACCGGTGCGACTCTTCGTTAAAAACAGCGCGTACCCCCCTATCGCCAGGGTCGGCGCCAAAACAAGAAGGTCGACAAGACAGACGCGGCGCTTTCCCTTTCCCCCGTCGGGGTTCGCGCGCCAAAGAAAGATCAGGCGGCAGATACCCTCAATAAACAGCGTAACGAGAAAAACCAGCGCCGGAACCAGAAAACCGGCCAGGGTATTCGTCAAACCGAAAGTCCCCAGCGGCTCGACACTATTGAGGCGGTTTTCGAACAGCTCCCGCTGCGGCGTGCCGGCGGGGATCACCAGCGAATTATCGGCGAGCATCTTCTCCGGGTCGGCGTGATACTGCGCCCGCAGCGCCGGATCACGGACCTCGTAGCAGTAGACGGCAAAGAGGGACTGAGCAAAAAACAGCGCGAGCAGGAAAATCCCGAGCAGTCTGTTGAGCGGCAGCGCCCCCGCTTCCTGACGCGGAAAAAATCGAAGGACAAAATACGATACGGGAAGAAGGAGTATCGTTCCGCTCTGGCAGGCGGCGTAAAACCGGTTCCCCGTATTCCCCTTCACCAAAGCGATCCATGAAAGCAGCGAAAACAGGGCAAAGAGCGCCATGAAACCGTCGGCGCCGGAAAAAACCGTTGGACGGACAAGAAGAAACACCCCCAAAGAAAGCGCCGCCAAGAGCCAGCCGAGGTTCTCTGTCAGCAAATCCCCCCCGCGTACAGAACCTTCCGGGGCGAGAACCAGGGAGACCACCCACAAAAAGGCGATCAAACCAAGCAAAATACCTCGAAGAGCGCGCGCTGTCATCGTTTCCTCTTTGGCCGAAAGGAAAGGAAGCGCTTTTGACGCCAAAGACAAAAGCCGCCGACGTCAAAAGCGTTTGTGTGGAGGAGAAGCTCCCCTTACTCTCCTTCAACCAGCAAATTATTGAACGGATAAATGGCGAACCATCGGCTCGACCCCTCACCAAGGGAACGAACCGTCAGGACGGTTCCTGCCTTGCTGCGGAGCGATTCGGGAAGCGTCAGGCGGAAACGCCCAAAGGCGTCGCTGGGACTGCGGCGAAGGACCTCAAACTCCATGCGGGCTCCCTCACCCTCCCAGGCGAAACGATCCCCCTCCTCGGGAACCACGTCGAAGGTGAACAGCTTCTTGCCGTTGGCCTCAAAGACAAATCCCTCGCTCGCCGGGGAAGAGGTAAACCCCAGTCCGCCGGCGAAGATGTAGGTCACCTCGCCGTCGGCGGGAGCAGGAGCGGTCCGCCACGAAAGGACGTTCTCCTTCGAGTTCTGACGGCAGACGATATTCGGGTCATTATCGCCGCGCCAGGTCTTCCAGGTCGTCTGTTCGTACTTTCCTTCCATCAGTCTGCGGAAACCGAGGACCGTCCCTTCGGGAACAGCGTCGGTTGTCGCCAGGTCGCCGGCTTTCATCACCGCCGGACCGCTCGGACCGGCGGCTGCCTGTTTCACAAGCGCGGCTAAGGTCGAATCGCTTTCGGGCTGGCCCTTCGCTTTGGAGTGGTTCAGTCCCGAGACCACCAAGGTTCCCTTCCCGACCGCGGCGTCGAAAACCACCGCCGTGTCCTGGACACGAACCAGACTCGGAAGGGCGCGAATCTGGACGTTCGGGCGAACGGGGAGTTTCTCCAAGTAGAACTTCACGGCCTTATCCAGGAGGGTATACCAATGCGGCTGGCACCAGTCGGCGGTCTCCAGATGTTCGGTGAAGGGGGTCTTGTAGACAAACGTCCCGACATGATTGGTGTGATCACTGTCGCCCCCCTTCCACCACGTTTGCTGATACTGAATCGACTCCGTGGGGAAAATCCCTCCGGAACCGAGCAGAACGACCCCCGCACCGGCGTCCAGCGCCTTGGTCAGACGCTCGTCGAGATAAGAGGTGACGTAGAGCGCGTCACTGGACAGTTCCCCTTCCAGCGGGATGGGGGACATCCCGGCCTCGGGGAAGATGTTCAGAACATCCTCGTCGGCATAGACCGCGCGGCCGTCGATTTGCGACAGCGGAACAGACTTCGGGTAGAGCATCGCGTGCCACAGGTTGCTCTGGATCGTCTCGCCGGCATCGTCTTGAAGCTCCAGGCGAATGGTCAACTCGCTCGGCTGATCGAC
>CADBTE010000238.1 GCA_902797455.1 uncultured Planctomycetota bacterium
CACGGCGTCGCCGTGGTCGATACCCTCCCCCGCAAAGGGGCCTCGGACCGGTACGACCCCCTCTACCGCGACCGGCTCCCCGCCCTGACGCAGATGAAAATCGTCGACCGCCAGCCCGGCTGGCTCCTGGCCAAATTCCCCGACGCCCAAACCGGCTGGCTCCCCGCCGACGACGTGTTGGTGTGGTGACCGGCCGCGCGACAGCGCGATAGAAGGTTTCTTCCCCCCCTCCCCCGCGGGAGGGGGAAAGCAACCCGCCGGCGCGGCCGCTTCGGGCACACCCCCGGGGGGACACGTCTTTTTTTCCGCCTGTGATTCTCTTATAATGGGGCTGATCGAGTTGTTTTACAGCGTTCACCTTTAAGCGGAGCCCCATTATGTCCAGCCATCATACTGCCTCTGGCGGCAATATCTCCCGACGCCGGCTTCTTCAAAATTCGTTGATCGCCTCCTGCGCCGCGGTCGGCGCGGTTCCTTACTTTTTCTCCTCCCCCGCCCGGGGGGACGAGGGGCTCGACCGGATCCGGATCGGGGGGATCGGCTGCGGGGGTCAGGGGCGCGACGACCTGAGCTACTTCAACCAGCTCGCCGATATTCCCGTCGTCTGCGATATCGACTCGGTCTACGGCCTGGCCAATACCCTCAAGATGGGGATCGGCGTGCACCGGGGGGACGAGATGATCGCCCCGGATACCTGCTCCGACTACCGCCGGGTTTTGGATCGGGACGATATCGACGCGGTGATGATCGCCACGCCCGACCATTGGCACACCAAGATCGCCATCGAGGCGCTTCAGGCCGGGAAGCATGTCTTCTGCGAAAAACCGCTGACCCTCACCATCGCCGAGAGCTTGGCCCTGCGCCGGGCCGCCGCCAAGTACGGCAAGGTCTTCCAGGTCGGGACGATGCAGCGCTGCTTCCTCAAAGAGTTTATGCTCGCGGCGCTGATCATCCGCGGCGGCCACCTCGGGAAGATCAAAAGAATCACCGCCGATATCGGCGGGGGCGACGTCTCGCCGGAGATCCCCGCGGCCGAGGTCCCCGCCTCGCTGGACTGGAACACCTGGCTCGGCCAGGCGCCCGAGGCCGGCTACCGCGCCACGGCGCCGGAGCCGGGCTGGGATATCGCGGCCGGGCAGGTTCCCCGCTACGCCCGCGGCCACTACTCGTTCCGCTGGTGGTACGAGTACGCCGGGGGGAAGTTCACCGACTGGGGGGCCCACCACGTTGATATCGCGATGTGGGCGACCAATCGGCTCGAAAAGGGGGATGGCCCCGTCTCGATCGACGGGACCGACTCGGAGCATCCGGTCGAGTTCAAAGACGGTTATCCGACCGTAGAGGACCGGTACAATACCGCCAACCGGTTTAATATTTACCATACCTTCTCCGACGGAATGGTGATGAACGTCTGCTCCGAATCCCCCGACGGGAACGGCGTCCTCTTCGAGGGGACCGAGGGGCGCATTCATGTTTCGCGCGGCCGCGTCAAGGGGAAGTGTATCGAGGAGGGGATCGCCGATCTGTTCACCGAAGACGACTATATCGCCCTGAACAACGGCCTGCCGCTGGGAAGAACCTTCGAGGAGGGCGTCGACTCGCAGCGGCGCGCCTTCTGGGTCCACAAAGAGAACTTCCTCTACTGCATTCGCAACGGCGGCAAACCGGTCAGCGATATCGAAAGCCATATCCAGTCGCTGCACCTGTGCCACTTAAGCGCCATCGCCGCGCGCCTTAAGCGGACCATCGCCTGGGACTCGAAAAACGAGACGATCGTCGGCGACGATCAGGCCGCGTCGTTCCTCTCCCGGCCGCAGCGCGCCGGGTTCGAGATTCCCGAGCCGTAATAAAAAGCCCCCCAAGCCCCCCCGCCGCGCGCGGAACGGCCGCCGCGCGGCGGGGGCGTTCTTTCGTTACAAAAATCACAAGGATACGCTCACAACGGTATTAGTGCAACAATATCCCATAATTTAACATAATACAATGTCTCACACTCAAAAGTCCCGTCTCCGAGCCGCCGCGGCGGTCGGTTCCCTCCCCGGTTTGTTTCTCTCGGCTTTGTTCCTTTTGGCGCTGAGCGCCGCGCCGGCGCCGCTTCGCGCCGAGGAGTGGGGAACGCGCCCGGCCACC